>CAZBAY010000027.1:0-3286 GCA_964489945.1 uncultured Planctomycetia bacterium | reverse complement strand
CCGCTGTAAACGCCTTTGCTATCGTCAGATTCAGCGAAACCATAATTATTCGCCCAATTATTAAAATCCTTGTCGAAGACTCCCCTTTTCTCCATCTCAGGAGTTAATTTTGTATTAAACTCATAACTTATGTTATCAATGGCATCCTGCACCTTGACAAGCTGGCCATTGAGATCAGCTAAGTTCTTATTGATGCGAGTGTTGGCAAGATCGTACGTTGCCTGCTTCGCGGCGCCAAACCAGGGTTTTTTTAGAGCGCTCAACTCCGCTTCTGACTTTGTTATTTTCTCGTTGAGCTCTGTCATCTCTTTCTTCTTCTGGTCCAAAACTTCTCCCACAACTTTAACTCTCGGCTGAACGATCGCGAAATCCAAGGGAACTTGCTCAAAGGACCCGTCCTCTTTTTCAACTGTAACCTTCAGATCTCGCATCACCATCGGCCCAAACAATGCGCCAAGCTTGTTTTGGGACAACTCATAGGCCTCGGCAACCGCTTCTTGGGCCTGACGCGTCAGCTCTTCCAGGGCTTCTGCTTCACTTTTACCCTCTTTTTTCAGTTGAGCCATCTTTTGGGCGCCCAACTCTGGCCCAAAAACCTGCCCATAATGATAATCCTCTTGCCGACGTGCCTTCTCACCACGATTGACTCTCTCCCTGGCCGACCGAATTAATTCGCCCCTAAGAGGAAACTTGATGACAATTTCTTTGTCAAAGCCGGCGTCCTTAATCACGTAAACTTCCATCGACTGGCCCAATAACTTCTCATTTTGTACCCGCAATATGGTCAACTTCTGGCCCTGAATACTATTCCGTATCACTTGTATTGCGCGCGTTCTAACGGTCTCAAGGACGTTATTAGCCGCGCTCTCGCTCATACCTAAGGCGACAAGCTTTTCGACAAGCAATGCTTTCTGGTTGGCGGGAGGGCTTCTATTTTGGTAGCTACTGACAAAATCATCAACAACGCTTTCTATATCCACGCTCGGCGCGGCCTTTGACGGGTGGCTGGTTTTGAATTGTTCAATGGCTCCCTCAAGAAATTTCTCGTAAGTCTTCCCCTTCACAACTTGTTTTAACTGCCCGTACAGCACCGACTCGGTAGCAACGGCACCGGCGTCGTTTTTTACAAACACATGGTGAATGGTTAGTTCCCCATCTTCATTAATCGTGGCAACCAGAAGGCCCACAAGCTTGCCTTTCTGGAAATAGGCGCGGCTAAGATTCTCCCCCGATTTTTTGTCTGCCGCCAATTTTGCCACCACATCGCGATGCATTGATCTTTCAATAAGATCTGATGCAAGGATCTCTGTCAAAAGAGACCCGTCCACGCCTACTATCCCGTTAAGCTGGATTCTTGTATCGGGGCGTAACGCTGATGTAGTTTCAGAAACCAAGCGAGCGCCACCCTTGGGGGTCCAGTCGCGCATGGCTCTTTTAATGACTTCCTGTCTCATAGCAGCCGCTTTGGGATCGGGAATAAAAACGCAGGAAGAACAGCCGCTGTTGACCAAACCAAATTCAGGTTTGAATAAGAGATCCCCTATCATCTCATCCACCTTTTGGGAAGCTTCGGTGCCGGCGACAGCTTCGGCCAACTGCGCAATAAACCCAACCTTCTCTCCCTCGTTCATATCAGAGAATGATTCCTTCAAAGTTTCACGCACTTGCTTCAACAAACGCTCAGCTTCAGCCGGCGACTGAAGAGCGTCAATATTGCCGAGGATATCCACCACTTGCGCGGGATTGGCTAAGATGTCCTGGGCAGGAGTTTTGGCTAAATTGGCGATTGAGGTTTCAACAGCTTTCATTTCCGCTTGGAGTTTTTGTGCCGAGGTGACGGCTGGGGCGGCGGCCTTGAGCACGGCTGGTGCGACTGGCGCCTGAAGAACATCCTGAATCACCTGTTTTGCTCTCTCCTTAAAGGAGTCATTGCTCAGACTGAGATCGTATTTTAACGCTTCCAATTTGGCATTAATCTCCGATTGCATTGACTCCGATAGTGCGGAAATATCTATCTGCAAGTCATCTACAATTTGTTGGACAATCCCATCCCTCTCTAAAATTAAATCCGAAAAGATCCCTTCTACCAGATCCGATGAGGCTATTTCTCCTTCAAGACTTGAGGTAGCTTGTCCTATTTTTTTCAGGACGCCGTCTCTTTGAAGTTGGTAAATTTCAATCTGGTTAAAACTCCGAATAAAGCTTGTTTTATTTTTAATAAATACGACCCCACCTTCTTTAAGCGAAGCCTGCAAGGTTTTTAGAAATTCCTTTTTCTCAGCTTCATTCATGTGTGTAGTGACGTTATTCGCGGTAATAACACTGGCCTTTTTATTCAGTGGCAGGGCCTGCGCCGGATCCTGAACGGCCCGGAAAGAAGCCCCCGCCTTTTTTAGGAAATTTTCTGTCGGATTAAACTCAATGACGGTGCCATTCGTCTCGGTGGTGTTCACATTTCCTTCAATCAGCTTGCTTAGCGTCTCTGTTCCACCTAGGGAGGCTACCATTTCACTGAAGAGTTCCGTTCTTCTCCAGGATTCATCTGCCACAGCACCATCCCGACTCATGTAATTGGTTCCAGGAGCGACTGCTAAGGTCTTGTAAACCTGTGCCCCCTCCGTGGTTTGATAGCCGGCAAGAACCTCAATTACCCGGCCATTAGAATCGACTACAAATCTCACATCATTGACCGCAGCCGAATTTACTTCAAGTGCCGCCGCGATTTTCCCGCGGAAGGTTTTAAGCAACGCCGGCGAAGAAATATGCGCCTTCGCGGCCGCTTGTGGAAGCTCAGTGCCGATGACTTGAATATTGGGATTCATTTTTTGGAGGGATCCGGTAAGTTCGGCTGTAGTGAAAGGTACGGCGCCGACACCCACATCAAGGACAATATGCTCACCCTCACTCAAATCAACACCAGTCACTGCGGTTAGAAGGGGCGATGTCAGAATCGCGCTGTTGTCCTTATTTCTACCTTCGAACGTATCTTTCTGATAAACCACAGCCGGTACGGAAGCAGCCGGAGCGGGCGCGGGAGCTTTCACGGCCGGAGCTTGTGCAACTGGAGCGGCAGGGGCAACAGCGGCGGCTGGTGCGACAGCCGCTGGCGCGGCGGCTTCTTTTTCAGCGGACTGTGCCTCGGCCTGCGCCTGGCTTACCTGCGCCTTTAGATCGCTTACTTCTTTTTCGGCCTGGTCAAATTCACCTTCGAGGCGGCTTACCTCAGCTTGAGCGGCTTTGACTTCCGCTTCCGTCACCTCAACGGCTGGAGCGGGCGCGGGGGCCG
>CAZBAY010000026.1:0-3257 GCA_964489945.1 uncultured Planctomycetia bacterium | reverse complement strand
TCACCGTCATCGCTGTCCACAGCGAATCTGGGGAAAGTGAAGATGTGCGCCGCTTCCAGTACGCATGGGAGCCTCAAAATTTCACGAATCCGGACCAGCTTATCGACACGCTGCGGGACCGGATCGCGGAGTCAGCCGCGCAGATCAAGGATTTCAAAGGCGTGCAGAAGCCCGTCCGGATGGTCGGCATCAGCTGGCCGAGCGCGATCAATTACGCCGAGAACAAGGTCGTCGGTTATTCGACCGGCGTCAATATTCTCGGCATCCGCGAGGCTATCGACAGGAACCTTCTGCCGGAATCCTCTCTGCGCGACAAGATCGCCTACGTTGCGAACAACCTTTCAAGCCGTCTTGATGAAGTGCCGGTCAAGGTCGTCCGCAACGCGAACGCGCTGACGGCCTGGGAGATCGTGCAAAGCAACCGCAAGAGCGCGACGATCGTAGAGCTTTCAGAACACAGCCTGTCTTTCGGACAGGTGGACGACAAGGGGCGCCTTGTGGATGCGCTGTTCGAGGTCGGGAACGTCATCATCGACGTCACGCCCGGCGCGCCGCGCCACAGCTTCACCGGTGTCGCGGGGGTCACCCAACAGCAGCTTTCGATCGACGGGGCTCTGCGTGTCGCGCCTTCCACACTGATGGAGGGCCTCTTCCCCGGCCAGATGGCGTACGAGATCGAGCAGTTGATCGAACAACTCAACAAAGACGCTTCCTGGCGGGCGCGCATGGACGAGAACCGCATCGCGAGCATTCAATCCTTCCTGTCGCTCTACCGTCTAAGGGAAGGGCTCAGCAATGTGGGCCACCTCAAGGATCGCGGCATCCTCGCGAACGGCGAAGCCGTTGAGCGCCAGAAAGACCTGATCATTGATTTCACGCTCGCGCATTCGTCCGAGCACCTGCTTTCTACGCTCGGATTTTCCGGAAACCTGGTCCAGTCCGAGAACCGGCCGGATATCCTGAAAGAGCTGGAGATCCCGTCCCAAGCCGAAGCCGTGATCCGGGCGATCGAGGAAAGGTTGGGGCGGAAATTCAGCGATTATCTCGAAAACCGCATCGAGGGACGTCCAAGCTTCGTCGAAACCTTTACGACGGCGGTCGCCGGCCAGCTTTATGAGACGGTCAAAAAGGACCTGACGCGCCACTACAAGACCATAGACCTCGTGATCCCTCTCGACCAGCCGGTCCCGACGGGCCTGGTCCGGGGTATCGTCGCCGAAACGAACAAACTGATCGGCGCCGACGCGACGCTCGCGCGTCCGATCCGGATCTTCAGCGAGGCGGACATCAATTTTGATAAACTCGTCCGTTCTTATGAGATGTCTACGCGCATGGGCGTGGCGGACCCGAGGCTGGAGAGGCTGTTCCAGCTTATAGGCTCAAGCCTCGGCCATTTCCTGGCTGAGGTGAACCGTGTTTCACCGGTCCAAGACGTTTTCATCTATGGCACGATGACCGACCATGTGAGAGTGCGGAATCTCATTCTTGGAGAAGCCCGGCATATCCTGGATTCGCGCGGCCTCGAACACATCCAGTTCGAACGGTCGGAGCGCGAAGAGGGCATGCTGGCGAAGGGCGCGCTTTATTTCGCATTGAACCAGGAAAAGCTCGATACCGAGCGGGGCGCCACACCAGGGCAAGGGGCCCGTCTCGCGGAGATAGGCCGTAGAGGCTTCCTCAAAGTGCTGGCTGGCGCGGCGGCAACGCTCGTAGCGGGTCCGTCCTGGTTGATCGCGCAAACACCGGTCAAAGCCAAGCTTGTCAAGGACTGGCTGCAATTTATCCAGGACCAAATGGTGGGCGAAGCCGGAAAACGCCTGATCGCCACCTGGAAAGTGCCGGCGGGGACCCAGTTCGCGGACCCGGATAACGCGCTGATCGCCAAAGAGGGGATAAACCTCTATGACACCGCGCTGGCCGTCATCGCGCTCGTTCAGAACGGCCGTTTAAAAGAAGCCAAAGAGATCCTCAGTGTCTACGCCATCGGCCGCTTCGGCGGGATGGAACTCAAAGCAACGCCAACGGTAGACAACAAAGGAGCTTTTAAACCTTTCACCAGCGCTTTGTATTATCTCTTCAATATGACCCGCAAGACCGGTACTTGGAGCGAGGCGTGGAAATTCTGGAACGTCCACACCGGCCCCAACGCCTGGCTTCTCATCGCGGTGTCGATGTATATCGAAAAGTCCAAGGATAGAAGCCTGATACCCTTCGCGAAGCGCCTCGGTGACTCGATGATGCTTCTGCAGGACGCGGGCGCCCAGGGCGGCGTGCGTTACGGCCCGAAGGGTCAGTACCACCCTTCAGGCGACGTGGACCGCACGTTCAACGAGGTCAACTCTGAGAACAATGTCAGCGCGTTCGCGGCCTACATGGCGCTTTTCCGCGCGACGGGCGACGCGAAGTACAAAGCGGCCGCGGACAGGATAAAAAATTTCTTCAAGAACGCGGATGTGATTAATCCCGCGACGGGCCAGGCGCAGAAAGGCCTTTTTGATCCGAAGACGAACACGCTTTCGATGGGCGCGGAATTCCGCAACGGCAAATGGGAGCTCCAGAAGGAATTCGCGACCGACTCGGCGGGCACCTGGACGATCTCGGCGCTCGACCCGAAAGTCATCGACGAGCTTTGGGGCGCGGGCACGGCCTTTAAGATGTACCGGACCATCCGCCAGCGCACGGGCCGCACGCGCGACTTTGACCTTTCGGGCCTCGACAAGCCGATCGCGGGCCTTGATTTCACCGACGTGATCGACGGCAACACGATCGACAAGACGAGCGCGCTGATCTCGATCGAATGGACCGCGGGCGGGATCAGGGCGCTTGAAGCGCTCGTCGAGCATTATGAGAAAAACCCCACACCCGCCGTCACCGCGCAGGACATCGCGCAGATGCGGAAAGACATTGAGACGATGAACGAGTTCGCGCAGGCGAACCCGAACCCGTACGCGCTCGGCCCCGGCAACGGCGGCTGGCGTAAGGGCAGGACAGGATTTGGATGGACCGGCTCGCCCGAGTCCGTCCGAGCGATGGCGTCGGTCTATATGGTCCTCGACGATCCTTTGGCCTGGGGCCGCAAGACCGGCGCCCGGATGGCGGAGCGGATCGAGAACGGCGTTGATCTCGGCCGCAGATGGTTTGTCCTCGGAGGCGCTGCGGCGCTGACCGCGTTCATCGTGGGCTGTGGTGGTGGCGGCGGAGGAGGCAGCGCAGCGGTGGTGTATCCTTTGAGCTCGCCTGATCCGGGCGTCGTGCAG
>CAZBAY010000025.1:0-2018 GCA_964489945.1 uncultured Planctomycetia bacterium | reverse complement strand
TTCCTCATTTCCATTGGGATTTTAATAAGCGGCGCTTTTTTTATCCTGTTTGATCCGTCGAATTTGTTATTTCATATTTTGTACGTTCCCGGACATCACCCGTGGATCGATCCCAGGCCGCTCAAGGCCCTGACGATCGCTGCCAAGGGATTGCTGGAATTTGCGGCCCTTCCGCTGTCCCTTTCATTCATCGCTATCTTCTTAAGCCTGTTGGATGACAAGGAGGGTCATTTTCATTTGCAGGCATGGTTGAAACAAAATAAATGGGCACTTTTTTTTGTTGTGGCATTATTCATGGCTCCGCTTTCACTCCTGGGCAAGGTCAAAGAGGGGGGCGCGCATAATACTTTCAGCTACTGCCTTTACTTTCTGGCGATTTCGGGCTCGCTGGGACTAGCCACAGGGGGTCAGAATTATAGAAAGGCCCTTTTAGCCGCAATGCTCCTGTCTCTTGTGGCATTAAAAACGCCCGCTTTAGTCAATTTCAATGATAGGCCTAAAGAGTTTTATCCGAACCATGCGAGTCAAGCCTACCATTATTTAAAACAGCACCCGGACTCAGCTTATTTTCCATACGACCCGTTATCCTCGCTGATGGCGAACGGTAAATTCAATCACACCTGGGCGGCTTTGGAAGAAAGAGAGAGAGCGGGCATGCCTCTGAGTCAGGATGATTTTACGAGGGTTTTGTCTTTCAAATTCGACAGGGTGATCTTTCCTCCAGATGCAAAGCTAAAAACGCCTTTTTCGGAGGATCCCGTAATGAAATACTTGCCGGATTATGACAAGAGAGTAAGCGAGCCCGAGCTTCCCGGCTGGGTCGTCTATGAAAAAAGCGACTAACCCTCCGCTCATCTATAGATCTGTCTAATTAAAGCATCCCAGTGATTTTCATTGACCAGTAATGACATATAATGATAACTTATCTTAACTAAAAGCAGGAGCAGAACTTATGGAAATCAAGGAAAACGAAGTCTATACGCACGAGGAGACCACAGAGCTTTTAAAGCTCAGTCCAAGCACGGTTACGCGGATGATAAAGAAGGGCCTAATCCGTGCCGCGAAGGTCGGGAAGCAGTACCGCATCATGGGGAAAGAGCTAATCAGGGTCCTTTCGCCGGAATTGGAAGACAGGGTAGGGAAGGCCTACAACAAAGCCCGCAACTGGGCCCATCAGGATTAGGCGGCCGATCCCATGGTTGAGAAAAAAAATAAAGTTTTAGGCATTACACTGGCACGAGGGGGTTCGAAAAGCGTACCGGCCAAAAATATCCGGCCTGTTGGGGGGGCGCCGCTCATTGCCTACACCATTGCCGAAGCTCTGAGAAGCCGCCACATCACCCGTTATATTGTGTCCACCGATGATGAGGCGACCCGGAGGGTGGCGGTTCTCTACGGCGCGGAGGCGCCTTTTTTGCGGCCCGCGCATTTGGCGACAGATCAAGCGACCTCAATGGACGCCCTTCAGCACGCCGTTCAGTGGATCGAAGAACAGGAATCGTGTCGTTACGACTACGTGATCGAGCTCATGTGCACGAACCCGTTGAAGACCGCTCAGGATATTGATGGGGCGCTGGAAAAGCTGATGTCGACGGGGGCGGATTCCGTCATCGGGATGAGCCAATTAGAAGACCATCACCCGGCCCGGATCAAAAAGATCGTGGATGACAAAATTGTCGACTTCTGCGTTCCAGAGATCATCAATAGCCGTCGTCAGGATCTAAAACCGGATGCCTACATCCGTAACGGTTCGATCTATGCGATGCGGCGGGATTCCCTCATGAAAGACAATGCGCGCTATGGCACTCAGAACAGCCGCCCCTATGTGATGCCGGCGGAGCGGTTCGTCAACGTAGATTCTCCGATCGATTTTAAGGTGGCGGAATTGCTTCTGAAGGAAGATCCAAGGCCTTACGTGAAGCCGATCTCGGAACTGGCGGCGGAAAGATCATGAAACCCAAGATCCTGGTCATGACGCCGGTCCATTCGATCGACGGCGTGCTGGGAATTTTAAAAAA
>CAZBAY010000024.1:0-4114 GCA_964489945.1 uncultured Planctomycetia bacterium | reverse complement strand
CGCTCGCGGCTTTTCTCGGGATCCAGACGCTGGCGACGGTCTTCGCGTTTTATCAAAAGCTCGAAATAATCGCCGTGCGGGGGCAGATCGCCTCCATCAAACAGGAGAACCCCGAGCTCATGGCGCGTAAAGGGGAAACCGCCGTGGCCGACGCGCGGCTGAAACAGATCGACCTTCTGACTGCCCGCAAATTTTATTGGGCGACGCTGCTCAACCGACTTGCCCATTCGATAACGAAGGGTGTTTGGCTGAGGGAATTCTCGGTCCAGACGGCGCAGGCCCCGGAAAGGCAGGGGGAAGAGGCAGTCTCCGCCGCCGCGAAACGCCAGGTTAAGCTTTACGGATCGGCGATCGGGGCCGGCCAGGAAACGGCCCATATCGGAAGGTTCGTCAAGAGTCTCGAGGAGAACCGCCGTTTCGCGGACTTTTTTGAGGAGATCGATGTTTCCAACATCAATCAGCGCAAAGTGAAAGATTTCGACGTTTACGATTTCGAATTGTCCTGCACGTTCAAGAAAGAGGGGGCTTGATGAAGCTTCCCTTGGACGGCTTGATCGAATTTTGGAACACCCGCACGGCGCGTGAAAAGAACATGCTCGTGGTGTGCCTTATCTGTTTTATCATTGCCCTGGACTATCTGCTATTTATCCGCCCCGTTCAGGCGATCTATGCCGATACGCTTCCGCAACTGGGAACGTTGAAAAAAGAGCTGCGCGGCCTGAAGCAGGACCGAAAGAACAAGGAGGGGATCGAGAAGAACTGGATGGACGCGAAGGCCAGATTGGCGGAGGCGGAAGCGCGTTTCGTCGCCTGGGACGAAATGTCCGGCATGCTCGACCGCGTGTCCCAGCTGGCGCAGAGTTCGGGCGTGAAGATCATGTCGCTGGCCCCGGTGGAGGTGAAAGGGGCGCGGACGGGCGGGCTGTACCGCCCGCTCCCGATCGTGATCAGCGGCCTGGGCGGCGCGCACGCGATCGGAAAATTTCTTGAGAAACTGGAATCTAACCGCACGTTTTTCCGCGTCACCGGCATGCGGATCGCCGAGAACCCCTCTGACGTGAAAAGGCATCTTGTGGAGCTTCGGGTCGAGACGCTGCGAAAGGGGGGCGCGTGAGGAAACGGCGCTTTATATGGATTATTTTTGCTGGTTTTGGTATGCTATTTGTAAGTTTGAGGCTTTTTGCAGCGGAAGAAGCGCTTTACGACGCGCAAACGCTGCGTGATCCGTTCGTTCCGCTTTTTGCGGCGGGCGGCGGAGAGGCTGCAGACCTTTTCGCGGTCAATAGCGTCGACGAGCTCTCAGTGGAAGGCATTGTATACGACCCGAAGGGCGGTTCCATCGTCGTCGTGAACGGTACGGTCCTCAAGGAGGGCCAGCAGGCCGGGAACGTGAAGGTCGTCAAGATCGAGCCGAAGGGAGCGACCCTTTCGGTCAACGAGATCGAGGAGTTTAAGCCGCTCTATGAAGAAAATTAGGTTCGCCACGGTTGGTTTCGCGCTCGCGTTTCTTGCCGTCTCCATGGCGGCAGCTTTCGCAGATTCCGTGTGGGCGGAAGAAGAGACACCCGTCGAAGGAATTTCCACTGAGGCATCTCTGCCGGCTCCTACCTCTCCGGGAAACGTGACGATCGATTTCAAGGACGCGGACATTCAGAATGTTCTCCGTATCCTTTCTTACAAGAGCGGTGTCAATATCATCGCTGGCAAGGATGTTACGGGGCTCGTGACGATGCGTTTGGTGGACGTGCCATGGGAAAAGGCGCTCGATGTCGTGCTCAAGACCTACGGGTACGCCTATGAGCGCGACGGGAACATTGTCCGCGTCGCGACGCTGGAGAATTTGAGAAAGGAAGAACTTTCCGTCCAGGTCTACTCCTTGAACTACGCGAAGGCCTCGGAGGTCGAGTTATCCGTGAGGGATATTTTGAGCGATCGGGGCAAGGTCCGCGCGGACGGGCGCTCCAATATGATCATTGTGACGGATATCCCCACCTCGCTTCTACAGGTGGAGAAGGTCATCGCCCATCTCGACAAGCAGACCGCGCAGGTCGTGATCCAGGCGAAGGTGATCGAAGCGACGCTGGGCGACGCGGACCGCCTGGGCATCAAATGGAATGTGAAAGCCAAGGTTGTGGGTTCGGCAAGACCCACCACCCTGCCGTTTCAGTCTTTGACTCAGGATATGTTGGAGAAATATCTGCCGGACGGCAAAGCGCCCACGACCGATACTTCCAGTATTGGAACTTCCGGTTCAACGACCTCTTCAGACGTGGCTGACTTTCCAACGCGGGTCCCTCAGCCCACGTTTCCGGTCGCGGAGAGGATCGATTTCAAGTTCGGCACCCTTGATTTCAGCGAGTTCCAAGCGGTATTAGAAGCGATACAGGAGCGTCGGGACGCAAAGGTCCTTTCGGAGCCTCACATCACGACGCTGAATAACCAGGAGGCGAAGATCCTGGTCGGGGAGGTCATTTCGATCCCCATTTTTGAGAGGAACTCGACGACAGGGCGCATGGAGATCACCGGCTACAATGACCGGGACCTTGGCATCCGCTTGTCGGTGATCCCTCAGATCAATAATGCGAATGAGATCGTAGTGGATGTTCACCCGGAGATCACCAATCTCCTGGGTTATGATGATTTAACCGCCGATATTAAAGCCCCCCGGTTTTCAACCAGGTCGGCTCAGACAAAAGTTCGCGTCAGAAGCGGTCAAACGATAGCGATCGGAGGATTGATTCGAGAAAATTCAGTGGATAGTGTAACAAAAGTTCCCATTCTGGGCGATCTGCCCTTAGTAGGCCAAGCTTTTAGACATACGGATAAAACTGTTCAAAAGACGGATCTATTATTTTTTCTAACGGTCAATGTTGTGCAAGACGACGCATTGCCGCAGGGCCATGGGCCCGCGCCGTTAGGCTGATCCGAAACTAAATAAAAAAGCGTAAGGCAACTAAGCACGAATCGCTAGGGTCCGTCCAGGATCCAGGAAGAGAAGCGATTCGTGTTCTTTATTTTTTAGGATCAAAAGGAGAGTCATGAAAAAAGAAATATTGGTGAGTATCGAGTTTCACGAAAAGAAGGTCGCGGTCGTCGAAGACGGCCGCCTTGAGGAATTTCACGTCGAGCGGATGAGCGACCGGCAGCTGGTTGGTTCGATCTTTAAGGGGAAGGTCAGCTCGATCGTGCCGGGCATTGGCGCGGCGTTCATTGACCTTGGGCTTGAGAAGAACGGGTTTCTCTACGTCAGCGACGTGGTCGGGCAGAGCGGATTCGGTTTTGACGCCGAAGAAGTCGACCTGGAGAACGGGGAAGGCGTACCGATCCCCGCCCCCACACCCGCCCCGGCTCATTCGCATGGACGGCGGGACAAGCGCGAGCCAACGCCGCGTATTCAGGATATTTTGAAGAAGGACCAGGAAGTCCTCGTTCAGGTCGTGAAGGAGCCCTTCGGCACGAAGGGCGCGCGGTTGACGTGCCAGATTTCGCTGGCCGGGCGGTTCGTTGTTTTCATGCCGCATCACCCGCATGTAGGCATTTCCAAGAGAATTGACGACCGCAAAGAAAGGGAGCGCATCCGCCAGATCATCAAGAGCGTCTCGCTTCCCAAGGAAAGCGGGCTTATTGTCCGTACGGCCGCGTCCGGCTCTGACGCGAAGATCCTGGAACGCGACATCCGTTTCCTCATTCACCAGTGGAGGCTGATCCAGAGGCGCTGTGGCATGAAAAAGCCGCCGGCCATCGTTCATGAGGAGTACGGTCTGGTCCTTCGGATGGTCCGGGACGTTTTAACAGAAAGCTTCGATAAGATCATTATCAACGACCGCGAGGAGTTCAAGCGCGTCGATCACTTCATGCGCGCGGCGGTGCCGAACCTTCGGCCGAAGCTTCAGCTCTACCACGGGGAAGTGCCGCTTTTTGTCGCGCACGGCATCCAGCGCGAGGTCGAAAAGATCTACGAACCCCGCGCGATGCTCAAAAGCGGCGGGCACATCGTGATCGAACAGACAGAGGCGCTGGTTTCGGTCGACGTCAATACCGGCAAATTCACCGGAACGCGCAATCTTGAGGAAACCGCTTACCGGACCAACTGCGAAGCGGCGCGCGAGATCGC
>CAZBAY010000023.1:0-4808 GCA_964489945.1 uncultured Planctomycetia bacterium | reverse complement strand
TGCCGCGCTTCAAAAGAATGGGCTTTTTGGTCTTTCCCACGTCCTTCAGGAGCTGAAAATTCTGCATATTCCGCGCGCCGATCTGTATCACATCTGCGTATTTAAGAAAAAGCGGCAGGTCCCTGGGATCCATGAGCTCCGTGATGACGGGAAGCCCTATTTCTTTTTTGGCCTCATAAAGGTACTTCATTCCCTGTTCGCCCAGTCCCTGAAACGAGTAAGGCGACGTGCGCGGTTTGAAGGCGCCCCCGCGAAGGACCTTCGCTCCGGCTTTTTTGACCTCTTTCGCGATGCGAAGAAGCCGGTCGTGATTTTCCACCGTGCAGGGCCCGGCCATCACGACGATCTTTTCACCGCCAACCTCGACACCCGGCGCGATCTTGACGATCGTATTTTCTTTTTTGAATTCACGCGACACGAACTTGAAAGGCTTCTGGATCGGCATGACGCTCTCGACGCCTGGGTAGGCCTCGAAGGGCTGAAGCCGCGCTTTGTCCTCTTCCCCGATCACGCCTATGATGGAACGCTCTTTCCCGACGGAAAGCATCGGTTTGAGCCCCAGCGCGCGGATCCTCTCCTCGACGTGCTGGATCTCTTTCTTCGTCGCGTCCCCCTTCATCACAATGATCATAAAAAAACTCCTTTAGGTTTCGATCTCTTGTTTTAGCGCGGCCATGAAGCGCTCATTCTCTTTTTTCTTTCCGATCGTCACGCGCATGAAGGTCTTGAGGCCCCAGGCGGCCATCGGCCTCACGATGACGCCCCGTCTTAGGAGGCGCTCATAGATCGGTTTGGCGTCCTCGCTGAGGTCGAACAGAATGAAATTTGTCACCGTGTCGACAACCGTGAACCCGAGCCGCTTGAGCTCGCGGCTGAGATAGGTTCTGCCTTCCGCCACCATTTTGAGCGTCTTCTTTAAGTGTTCCTTGTCGTCCAACGCGGCGACCGCGGCGCTCTGCGCGAGAAGGTTCACATTGAACGGCTCTCTGACCTTATTGAGCGCGGCCGTAATCTCAGCGTTCGCGATCCCATAACCGACGCGAAGACCGCTCAATCCGTAGGCTTTTGAGAACGTGCGGGTGACCATAAGGTTCCCGAACCGTTTTAAAAGTTTAAGGGAGTCGGGATAATCCTTTTTGATCTTCGCGAACTCGTGATACGCCTCATCCAGCACGACGACCACGCGCTTGGGCACCGCCTCGAGGAAACGGACGAGGTCCGGCTCGCTGATGTAGGTGCCAACGGGATTGTCCGGATTGGCGATAAAAATAAGCTTTGTCTTTGAGCTGATCTTTTTTTGCATCGCGGCGAGGTCATAGCGAAAATCCTTCATCGGGACCTTCAGTACGGCGCTGTTCTCCACACGCGCGGCGATCTCGTAAATGAGAAAGGTGGGGTCGGCGATGATCACCTCGTCCCCCGCCTCCACAAAGGCCCGGACCGCGAACACAAGGATCTCGTCGGAACCGTTGCCGAAGATGAGCCGGTCAGGCTCGACCTTTAACACAGCAGATAATTTGTTCCTCAAATAGTAACAACCGCCTTCCGGATAGCGGTGAATGCGGGAAAGGCTCTTCTGGATCGCGCGCACGGCTTTCGGGGAAGGCCCGAGCGCGTTCTCATTCGACGCCATTTTGACGACGTCGCGGATGCCGTACTCGCGCTCGACCTCCTCAAGCGGTTTCCCCGGCTCGTAGTTTTTCACGGCGGCGAGATGCTTCCGGGCCGTAAAATAGAGATTCACCCCGCCCTTTTTAGCGCTATTTTTGGCGGTCAAAGTGGCGGAGCTCATCCCACATCCGCCTTCGGGTAAGAACCCAGCACTTTCAGGAAAACGCAGTGACGCTCGAGCGCTTTAAGGGCTTTTTGCACCCGAACCTCTTCGTGATGGCCTTCGAAGTCGACAAAGAAGTAATAGCCCCACGCTTTTTTCTTGGAGGGACGCGACTCGATCTTGGTTAAATTGATCCTGCCATGCTTGAAAGGAACAAGGCTGTCGTGGAGCGCGCCCACTTTGTCTTTGACCTCGAAGACGATCGATGTTTTGTCCTTCGCCGTCGGCTTGGCCGAATGGCGCGACATGACAAGAAAGCGGGTCGTGTTGTTAGGGTTGTCCTCAATGGAGGAACCCACGATCTTAAGCCCGTACTGTCCCGCCGCCAGTCCCGACGCGATACAGGCAATGCCCTCGCGGTTGGCGTTGTTGGCGACGATCTGGGCTGCTTCCGCCGTGCTCACGGAGTCCACTAGGTCCGCCCCGCGGAGGTTTGACTCCAGCCACAACCGGCACTGTCCGAATACCTGGGGGTTCGAATAGACTTTTGTGATCGTCTTCAGCGGATTGCCGATCGTCATCAAATGATGATGGATCGGGAGGAACACCTCGCCATATATCTTAAGCGGCGAATCAATGAACATGTCGAGCGTGTGGTTCACCGCGCCCTCGGTCGAATTCTCGACCGGCACGACGCCGTAATCGCTCCGCTCCCTTTCGACGTCGGAAAAGACGTCCGTAATGCCCGAGCAAGGATTGTATTCGACGGACGAGCCGAATTTTTTCTGGGCCGCCTGGTGCGTATAAGTGACCTCGGGTCCGAGATACGCGATCGTGACCTTTTTCTCGAGGCTGATCGAAAAGGACATGATCTCGCGGTAGATCGCGTCGATCGCCTCGGGCGTCAAGGGCCCCTTGTTGAGGGCTTTCAGACGCTCCAGGATCTCCTTTTCGCGGTGGGGCACATAGATCCCCTCGCCCTTTTCAAGCTTCAGCTTTCCGATCTTCTGGGAAGCCGCCGCGCGCTGGTTGAGAAGGCGGAGGATCTCCTTGTCCATCGCGTCCACTTTTTTGCGAACTTCATTTACGCTCATCTGGCACCTCTTGGGTGTTCTGCAATTCTTCACGCACTTCCGGTGAAACAAGATTTTCCGAAAGATCTTTTTCGGTGTATTCCTTCAAAGCCGGCAGATCCTTTAGGGAATTCAGGCCAAAATGCTCCAAAAATTCCGTCGTCGTCCCGTAAAGCATCGGGCGCCCGGGGACTTCTTTACGCCCGGCCACACGGACGAGTCCCTTCTCGAGCAAGGTCTTGACCGCACCGTCGACATTGACCCCGCGGATGAATTCGATGTCGGCGCGCGTCACCGGCTGGCGATAGGCGATCACCGAGAGTGTTTCAAGGCTTGCCTGTGAAAGCCGCTTCTTCTCGCGGGACTGGTAAAAGCGCTTGAGAAGATCGGCAAATCTTCCGTCCGTCACGAGCTGGTAGCCTCCGGCAAGCTCCATCAGCCGAAAACCGCGATTCTGTGTTTCGTAGTCACTCTTCAGCGTATTAAGCAGCTCCTGGATCTCGCCGGCATCCGCCGCGCCTTCCAGCGCCTCTTTGATCTCCTCGATATGAAGCGGCCGCTCGCTGGCGAAAAGAAGCGCTTCTACCGCGAATGTGATCTCTTCAAGCCCCACTTTGCCCCTCCGGGTTTTTGGCTTCGGCGGACCGCACGTTCCGCGCGATCTCAATCTCGCCGAAATGGTTCATCTGGCTCACCGTCACTTCCTTGAGCCGGATCAGCTCCAGGATCGCCAGAAAGGTCGTGATGACCTCAAATTTGTTCTTCGCGTTTTTGAAGAATGCCGAGAAATAGATCACCGATTCTTTCACAAGGAGGTGAAAAATGTCGTGCACCTTCTCGGCCACCGTGAACTCGTCCTTCTCGACCCGGTGGAACGGCTCCTTGGGCAGGTTCTTCAGGATCCGTGAAAACGCCGTGATCAGGTCAAAAAGCGTTCCCTCGAAAAACGGGCTGTCGCCGCCGTCGATCTCGGGCTCGACTCCCAAACGGGTGAAAATGCCGCTTTGTTTTCCCTCAAATCCCCTCAAGGCATCGGCTGCTTCCTTGAACGCCTTGTATTCCAAAAGCCTCCGCACGAGCTCCGCTCGCGGGTCCAACTCTTCTTCCGGCGCCTCGGGATCCGGCGGCAGGAGCGTCTTGGACTTGATCTGCATCAATGTCGCGGCCATGACCAGGAACTCCCCCGCGATATCGAGGTCCAGAAGCTCCATCAGGTTCAAATATTCCAAATACTGCTCGGTAAGACGAGCGATCGGAATATCGGTGATGTCGAGCTCCTCCTTCTTGATCAGATAAAGAAGAAGATCGAGCGGCCCTTCAAATATGTCGAGCTTTACCTTGTACGTCATGTCACCAAATGGAGAAGCTCTTTGACCTCTTTGATCGTTTTTTTCGCGATCTCACCCGCCCGAGCGTTCCCCTTTTTCAGGATCTCCTGAACAGCGCCTGGGTCCTTCACCCATTTTGCGCGCCGCTCCCGGATCGGCCGGAGCTTTTCGAGCAGCACGTCCGCAAAACCTTTCTTGCAATCGACGCACCCTTTTTTGGCCCCGGAACACCAGTCATAGGCCTCTTTCGTCAAAGCAGGGTCGGCAAAAATTTTGTAATACGAGTAAACGTTGCAATCCTGCGGATGTCCCGGGTCCGACATTTTGATGCGCGCCGGGTCCGTGATCATCGAGAGGACCTTCTTTTTTATCGCGTCATCGCTGTCCGAGAGATTGATCGCGTTGCCGTAACTCTTGGACATCTTCTGGCCATCGACTCCTGGCACGATCAACGCTTCGTTGAGCTTTGGCTCGGGGCGTTTTAGCACCTCGCGTTTGTACGTCTCGTTGAAGTGAGTGGCCATGTCCTGGGTCATCTCGATGTGCTGGACCTGGTCCTTGCCCACCGGGACCAGGTCGCTGCGATAGATGAGGATGTCTGCGGCCATGAGCAAGGGATAGCTGAACAGCCCC
>CAZBAY010000022.1:0-3955 GCA_964489945.1 uncultured Planctomycetia bacterium | reverse complement strand
CTCCGGAAGCTTGAACTGCATCATTTCCTTTTTCCGCAGGTCTTCCGGCAGAAGATTGATCTCTATCATTTCGCGCCTTTCAGGCCGCGCAGCGCGAGGCCGTACGCCACATTGAACTCAAGAAAATGCCGCTCCATAAATTTGGGGTCGACCTCCGGGACGGCCTCGACCAGTTTGGAGGCGCTCCACAAAACGACCTTCCGGCCAAGTTCTTCCGACAGCGCCTCCGCCGCGCCGTGCGACTTCGCCCCGCCGCCCGCGATGTAAAGGACCGCCAACTCCTCGCCCGTTTCATTCTCATAATAAACGATCGACCGCTTGAGCTCAGCCGCCAAAGGCTCAAAACCTTTTTTCGTGGCGGCGGCCAGGTCCGCGAGCTGAGGCTCATCCCGCTTGGACTTGAGCTCATCCGCGTCCGGTTCCGACAGGCCTTTCATTTCCATAAGTGTTTTTGTCACGCCCAGCGCCCCGAAAAGGACTTCCCGCGCGAAAAAGAGCTCCCCGCCGTGCACGATCGCGAAAGAGCTGGCATTGTGTCCGATATGGAGCAAGCCGTAGCTCTTGCCGTCACCGTCGCTTTTCAGCTTCGAGAACGCGTTGGCATAACAGAAAATATCCGTGTCAATGATCTCGGGCTCGACGCCCGCTTCCGCGAGGGTCTTCAGCTGCTGGCTGATAAGATCTTTCTTCGCGGCGACCAGGAGTACTTTCATCGTCGGCTTGCCGGGCGCCTGGTCCAGGATCTGGAAATCTAGAATGCAGTCGTCGATGTGAAAAGGGATATGCCGCTCGGCTTCAAACCGGATGGCGCTTTTCAGCTCGTACATCGTCATGCGGGGAAGCGATACGTTGCGGATCAGGACCGAAGGGCCGGAGACCGATATGCGTACATGCGCCGGAGTCGAATGGAGGGCTTGCAAAACTGTCCGAATCGCGCTCTTTAGGCCCTCGGCGCCGGGTGACGTCAATTTTGTCACTTGGGCGGACTGGACCCAAAGTTGGCCTTCTTCCTGCGCGATCTCCAGGCACTTGATGGAGTAGCTGCCGATGTCCAATCCCACGGTCGTGACGCTCTTCTGAGACTTCAGGAACTGTACGACATTTTCCAAGGGCATAATGGGATCTTGCTCCTAAAGGGTGTGCGTGCCGCCAACGCTGCACGTCGGATCCGTGCTGATCGCGCCGATGGTATACGTACCGTTGGCCGGCTCTTTCGGAAGTCCGGCCACAAGCTGGCTCGTCTTAAGATGCGGGGACAGCTGCGTCGTCGTCGGTGCGGCCGTTTCCGCCAAGCCCAATTCGATCCCCGCCTGGTCCTTGGCCGCCGCGATGAGCCTCAGATTATTGACGCAGGTGTTGGTGCGCGCGGAGGTCCGTGCTTGCACGAAATTCGGGATCGCGATCGCCGCCAAAAGACCGATAATGGCGACCACGATCATGATCTCGACGAGGGTAAAACCCCCGGAGCGCCGCATTGATAGCTCTTTAGTATTATTTATCAAGATTTAAAGGTCCTTTTCAAATTATATTGTAATTATGCGTATTTGTCAAACAGGACGCATCAAAATCCGTTCAGGATGAGAAAAAAGTCCTGGCTTTCTCGATCTCTCGGGCGATTAGAGGGTGCGCGGCCGCCTGTTCCTCCAGAACATCGCGATTGGAAGCGTAAAACCGGGCGGCCAGATCGCGCTGTCCCGAAGAAACATAAAAGATCAGCACCCCTGCCTTTCCGGCCGCCTCAAACCCGGGATATTTTTTTGGGACCATTTCAAGGAAATTGCCGGGATCCATTTTTCCATCCATTAGCCGCGCCAGGTCCCCGTACCAGAACGTGTCCGGACATTTCTCAAGGATCGCACGGATGTGGACCCTGAAAGCATCCGTCCAGTCTTGGCGGTAAGCCAGGCGGGTCATCGCCATCAAAAGCACCGCCGTTTCCTTATTCTTTCCGTCAAAAACCCGGATCCCCTTCTCCCCCCAATCCTTCGCGCTTTGTGGGTCGCCCGACAGCTCGTACGCTCCGATCAGATTGGTGTAAACGGAAAGCTGCGCGGGAGCGGCCTTGCCGATCGCCTTGAACATCTCTATCGCGTCGGGGTAGGCTTCGATCCGGATCAGCGCGGCGCCGGCATTCGCCAAATATTTGAGGTCCCCGCTGTGAGCGTAAGCTTCCTTAAAGTGCCCGATCGCCCGGGGGACTTCTTTTTTCTCCAGGTAGTACAGACCCAGGAGATTTTGCGTGACATCGGAATGCGGTTCGATCGCGAACGCGGTCTTGAGCGGAACGACCGCCTCGTCCCACCTTCCATGCTCGATCAGGAGCCGCGCCAGATTCTGGTAGCCATAGTACGCGTAAGGAGAATCGCTTTGGGCGAGGCGCTTGTAGTACTTCACCGTATCCTGATAAAGCGCGTTCCTCTGCCAGGTCCTGTAACAAAGAAACCCAAAAAAAACGAAGTAACCGGCCATGAGCGCGGCCAGGACCTGTGCGGGAAGCTTTTTGGGCAATGCAGCGATCAGGCCCCCCAAAAGGATCGCCAAACCCATCGACGGAACATAAAGGTAGTGCTCCGCCCATTCCGGATAAAAATGAACGATCTGGCTGTAGGGAATGAGCCCTATCAGAAAAATACTCATCCCAAAAAACGCCGCTCCTCTCCTGCGAAGAGCGATAAACCACCCGGCCGCCAGAAGGACAGCGATGGCTAGCGTCTGGATCACCTTCCAGCTTAAAAGGCTTGAGGTAAAAGAGAGGCTCTTGCAGAACTTGAAAGCCTCCGGAAAAAGAACGGCTTCGAGATAAGCCGTAAAGCCTTCCCCCATCGACAAAACACGGAGGAGCGCCTCGGCCGCGTCATTGGACGGCGGGCCCAGCGGAACGGGCGAAAAGAATTTGCGGAAAACAAAAAAGAGGGCCGCCGCCGCGAAAAAGGGAGCTAATCTCCCGGTTGATCTTCTCCAGCTTCCACGGAGCAAGCTCGCTTCCAGCGCCACCAGATACAAAGGAAGCAGGAGCGAGCTTTCTTTGGCAAATAAGGCTAGCCCATAGACGGCGAGCGCGGTTACCGTGCGTTTTTCCCAATAAAGGAGGAGGACAGCCAGCATTAGAAGCGCGCCCAGAAGGTCCCCTCGGCTCGCGGTGTAGGTGACCGCTTCGGTGTGGATCGTATGCGCCGACCAAAGCAGGGCCGCCAGGAACGCCGGTAGCTTTCTGCCCAGTGATCGGTTGAGCAGGAAAAAAAGAAGCACGGAAACAGCGATATGCAGAAAAACGTTCGTGAGGTTGTACCCGAACGGGTCGAATTTCCAGAGCGCGTGATCGAGCGCGAACGTCAATGAAGTCAGCGGCCGGTAGTACTGCGTCCAGTCCGCCGCCCGGCCCTCGAAATAAAAATAGCCGTGCCTAAAAAGCTCCGGGACGAGCGATAGGCTCCGGATCAGCGGGTTCCGGAGGATGATGTTCTCTTCGTCGAAGAGGAAATTGTGGCCCAAGGAGACGCTGTAAAGGGCGAAGACCACGGCTCCGATGACAAGCGAGCCGAGGAAAAAGGGGTGTTCCAAAAAGAAAAGGCCCTCACCCTTGCCGGATGAGGGCCTTTCTGACTTTTTCGGACTCAACCGCTCAGCTCAAATTAGAGCGTGTGAGGCGAACCCACACTGCAGGTCGGATTGGCTGACACCGCCGCGACCGAGTACGTACCACTGGTCGGCTCTTTCGGCAATCCGCTCACGAGCTGGCTCGTCTTCAGGTACGGCGATATCTGCGTCGTGGTCGGTACTACGGTTTCTGCCAAACCCAGCTCCAAAGCGGCCTGGTCCTTCGCGGCCGAAATGAGCCTCAGGTTATTGATGCAGGTGTTGGTGCGCGCGGAAGTCCGTGCTTGCACGAAATTCGGGATCGCGATCGCCGCCAAAAGACCGATAATGGCGACCACGATCATGATCTCGACAAGCG
>CAZBAY010000021.1:0-2023 GCA_964489945.1 uncultured Planctomycetia bacterium | reverse complement strand
ACCTGTGACTTGATGTCATCTCCGACGATAGCGATGCCCCGCTCCTCAAAGCGCTCGGCCCATTTGGGGTTTGACGCGATGAAGTGGGGCATGCAATTGACGAAACTCACCCCAGCCTCTAGGCAGGCCTCGGCGTAAAATTCTGTAGCTTTCCCCGATCCCACCGGCAGGTAATTGATGCAGACCTCCGCGCCGGATTTTTTTAGGGCCTTGACCACGTCTACGGGTTTTTTACCGCTGGGAATAAAAGTGCGCTCGACCGGATAGTCCTTCATGTGCTCCGCGACGCCGTCAAGGATATGTCCCATCTGGACGATCGCATTGGGGGAGGTCAGGTGGTTCGTGATGAGCTGGGTGCAGTTCGGGGCCTGAAAGATCGCTTTTTTGACCGGCTTGCCGACCTTCCGGGAGTCAATGTCAAACGCGCAGACGATGTCGATGTCCTGGGGGCGGTACCCGCCGATCTTATAATTCATGAGGCCGAGGGCCTCTCCGTGGCCGTTCGAGGAGTAATTTTTCCGGTAGAACTCGATGCCCTGAATGAGGGAACTGGCGCAGTTGCCCACGCCGATAATGGCGAGACGAATCCGTTTCATAGATTGCCAGTATAATGAAGCGCTGCCGGCATTGTCAAGTGCGGCGATTCGCGCTTTCCAAACGGCGCGTCCATCTGCTATAATGCCCGTCTTAAAGGAAGGGGACTTAAGTTCATGAACGGCAAGAATGGAAAGAAAAAAACGGATCCCAAGAAGACCTCGAAAGAGTGGTTCCCGGGGTCTATTTTCCTGTGGATCTTCCTTTTTTTAAGTATCTTCTACTTTGCGCGGCTCGGCTCAGCGCCTCTTGAAAAACCTTCGAAACAGCTGGCGTATAGTGAGTTCTACTCGCTGCTTGAGGCCAACCCCCGCAACCCTGTTTTGAAATCCGGCGTCCGCATCGCCGGTCAGGTGACCGGGGAATTCGTGACCGGTGAAAAATATTCTGTTCTTCTGCCTCCGCAGGACCCCGACGTCGAGAGGCTCCTTCGCCAGAACCTCTCCTCGTATGAAGTCAAACCCGAGCGGACATTTTGGACACAGCTTCTCTACGCGGTGATCGGACCGCTTCTCTTTGTCGGGTTGTTCTGGTTCCTTATGTACCGGGGTGGCGGGGCGGCGGGCGGCGGGCGTCTGATGGCGTTCGGCAAGTCCAAAGCCAAGATATCAAACAGCCATAAGATCACGTTCGCGGACGTGGCGGGCGTCGACGAGGCGAAAGAAGAGCTGAAGGAGATCATTGAATTCCTGAAAGACCCCAAGAAATTTCAGAGGCTGGGCGGCAAGATCCCGAGGGGTGTGCTTCTCATGGGGCCTCCCGGTACCGGGAAAACACTGCTGGCGAAAGCCGTGAGCGGCGAGGCGGACGTACCCTTTTTCTCGATCTCAGGCTCGGACTTTGTGGAAATGTTCGTCGGCGTCGGCGCCTCGCGCGTGCGCGACCTTTTTGAACAGGCCAAGAAAAGCGTCAAAACGACGGGCCGCGGCTGTATCATTTTTATCGATGAGATCGACGCGGTAGGCCGGCAGCGTTTTGCCGGCATCGGCGGCGGTCACGACGAGCGCGAGCAGACGCTGAACGCGCTCCTCGTCGAGATGGACGGCTTCGACACGAACGAAGGGGTCATCCTCGTCGCCGCGACGAACCGCCCGGACGTTCTCGACCCGGCTCTCGTTCGCCCCGGACGCTTCGACCGGCGCGTCGTCGTCGACCGCCCCGACCTCCGCGGGCGCGAGCAGATCCTGAAAGTTCACACGCGGGCGAGCCCGCTCTCTGAGAACGTGGACCTCATGGTGATCGCGCGCGGCACTCCCGGCTTCTCCGGCGCGGACCTCGCGAACCTCGTCAACGAGGCGGCCCTGAACGCGGCGCGGTTCAACAAGAAAAAGGTCGAGATGATCGACTTCGAGTACGCGAAGGACAAGGTCATGATGGGTCCGGAGCGCAAGTCGATGATCATGACGGAGGAAGAGAAGCGAAACACGGC
>CAZBAY010000020.1:0-2795 GCA_964489945.1 uncultured Planctomycetia bacterium | reverse complement strand
TGCATGGCGGCGGGCCGTTCATCACCAAGCGCCTCGAGTCGATTGGAAAAGACGCGAAATTCGTGAAGGGTTTCCGCGTGACCGATGAGGAGACGATGGAGATCGTCGAAGAGGAGCTCGAGAAGATCAACCGGGAGATCGTCCGGGAGATCATCTCGCTCGGAGGTAGCGCGATCTCGCTCTCCGGGAAGGACGACCATTTGATCGAAGTGAAGAAACACGCGGAGATCGACGGCGTCGATGTCGGGTTTGTGGGAGAAGTTTCGAAGATCAACGGGGACGTGATCCAGAAGATGATCACGAGCGACATCATTCCCGTCATTTCCCCGATCGGCATCGGCAAGGACGGCCACACGTACAACATCAACGCTGATCAGGCCTCCGCGGAGATCGCCCGGGGGATGGGCGCCCTTAAGCTCGTCCTTTTGACGAATACGCGGGGCATCCTGCGGGACATGAGTTCCCCCGATTCGCTCATTCCGCATATCACGATGACAGAGATCGACAAGCTCATCGATGAGAAAATTATCAGCGGAGGCATGATCCCTAAAGTGAAGGCGTGCATCCGCGCGCTTGAGAAAGGCGTAAAGAAGACGCACATCATCGACGGGAAAATTCCTCACGGAATTCTTTTGGAGATCTTCACGGACAAAGGTATCGGAACGGAGATCGTGAAGCGGTGATGGATTACCGGAAGACGATCCGGCTTTATTACGACTACGTCGTTCCCTGTTATAACAAGACGCCTTTGGTGCTGGAGAGGGGAAAAGGGACGAGAGTGTGGGACGCGCACGGGGAGGAGTATCTCGATTTCTTTCCCGGCTGGGCGGTGAGCGGGATCGGCCACTGCCACAAGCGGGTGACCGAGGCTATCAAGCGGCAGTCGGAGCGCCTCATCCACGTTTCGAACAATTATTATCATGAATTGCAGGGTCTTTTGGCGGAAGAAGTCATCCGGCACGCTTTCCCGGGCAAAGTATTTTTCTGCAATTCCGGCGCTGAGGCGAATGAGGCGGCTTTTAAACTGGCGCGAAAGGCCGGCAATCCCGAGCGGAACGAGATCATTTCGATGGAGCGCTCCTTCCACGGCCGGACGCTTGCCGCGGTGACGGCGACCGGGCAGAAGAAATACCAGGAAGGGTTTGAGCCGCTTCCGGCCGGGTTCCTAACGGTGCCATTCAACGATCTCGGGGCGCTGGAAAGGGCGGTCACCCCGAGGACGGCCGCCGTGATCCTTGAGCTCATTCAGGGCGAGGGCGGGCTCCGGGTCGCCGACCAGTCATACGTTTCCGGGCTTCGGCGTTTGTGCAACGACAAAAAGATCCTTCTCATTTTTGACGAGGTTCAGACGGGCATGGGCCGGACCGGGCGGATGTTCTGCTTCAAGAATTATGGCGTCGAGCCGGACGTGATGACGCTGGCGAAGTCGCTGGGCGGCGGTTTTCCGATCGGCGCCATGGTGGTGAAAAAGGAATGGGCCGACACGCTTCAGCCGGGCACGCACGCGACGACCTTCGGCGGAAGCCCGCTCGCCTGCGCGGCGGCACTGGCCGTCTTTGAGGCGATCGACAAGGAAAAGCTGCTGGCAAATACCGTTATCACGAGCTCTTATCTTTTTAAAAAGCTCAATGATCTCAAACGCAAGCACTCGGTGATCCGGGAAGTGCGGGGCATGGGCCTTATGGCGGGCGTCGAGCTTGAGATCGAGGGAAAAGGGATCTACGAGGAGTGTCTCAACCGGAAACTTTTGATCAATTGCACCCAGGGCAATGTGCTTAGGCTCATGCCGCCCCTGGTCGTAAAAGAAAAAGAGATCGACCGCGCCGTCCAGATCCTCGAGGAGGTTCTCGTCGCGGAAGAGGAAAAACGTTTGACTAAAGAAGGGAGTAAGGTCGCATGAAAAAAACAAAACGAAAGAAGTCGAGGGCCCCGAAGCCCGCCGCCAAGAAGGCGGGGATTTCCGCGAAGGCGGGAAAGCCCAAGAGTTCCCGGGCGCCGTTCGAGGCGAAGGATTTTCTGAGCCTGAGAGAAGTGGAGGGGAGCGATCTTGACATGCTTTTCAAGCTCACGGACCGGATGAAAAAGACGCCGGAGTCTTTTTTCAACAAGCTCAAAGGCAAATCCCTGGCGCTCCTTTTCCAGAAGCCTTCGATCCGCACGCGCGTGTCTTTTCAGGTCGGCATGAGCGAGCTGGGCGGGGAGTCCGTCTATATGGATCCGCAGGAATTGCCGCTGGGGGAGCGCGAGTCGATCAAGGACGTCGCGCGGGTCCTGTCGCGCTACTGCGATGTCGTCGTCGCGAGGACCTATCAGCATTCGGACGTCGAGGAGTTCGCCCGGCACGCTTCGGTGCCCGTCATCAACGGCCTGAGCGACTCCTTCCATCCGTGCCAGATCCTCGCGGATCTTTACACGGTGCGGGAGAAGTTCAAGGCACTCGCGAAGATCAATATCGCGTATATCGGGGACGGCAATAACGTGCTCAACTCCCTCCTGTACGGCGCCGCCAAAACGGGGGCGAATCTCGCGATCGCCACGCCGCGCGGCTATGAGCCCGGCGAGGAGATCCAAAAGGACATTAAATTGATCGCGAAGGACTCGGGCTCGAAGATCACGCTCTCGAACAACCCGTTCACGGCGATCAAGAACGCGCACGCGATCTACACCGATGTGTGGGTGAGCATGGGACAGGAGAAACAGCGGGAGCAGAGGCTCCGCGATTTCCAGCCGTTCCAGATGAACGCGGCCATCCTGTCAAAGGCCCCCAAGGACGCCGTCGTCATGCATTGCCTGCC
>CAZBAY010000019.1:0-3649 GCA_964489945.1 uncultured Planctomycetia bacterium | reverse complement strand
TAGCGTCGGCAGTCACGACCTTTATTCCAACTACACGGCGCTTACCGGCACGCAGGGGCTTTTCGGCTATTATGGTTATTTTCATCACCGGCAGTCCCAGGGTTTCCGTGACTTCAATAGCCAATACGAAGTCTACACTGGCGGCGGAAAATTCGTGATCGAGCAGGACCCGACCGCGAAATGGGTCCTGGCTTTTGATATCTATGAGGAAAAGCACGGCGAGCCCGGGGGCCTTAAGCGGTTTGATTTTGATCACGATCCTGAGAAATCGACCCGCCTGTCGGACCGGTTTGAATTGAACCGCTACGCGGGTTCTGTCGCTTTTGAGAAGGAAATTTCCGAAAGCACGGATCTCGAAATAAAGGGGTATGGGGTTTATTACGAGCGCTTGAGCTGGCGCCAGCGGGGTGGCGGATTCGGCACGGTCCCTGTCGGTGCTTCGGCCTCGACAGACTCTATTGAAGACCAGGCCTTTTATACGGGCGGCGTGGATGCGCGTGTCCGTCATGATTATTCGGCCTTCGGTTCGGATGAGCATGCTTTCTCGGGCGGCATCCTTTATCATCACACGACTTCGCCGCGGACGGACGAACGGGGTTTGAAGGGGGACGCGGAAGACGGCGTCTTGCGCAATGAATCCGACCGCGAAGTAAATTATTTATCCATGTTCCTTGAAAATCTTTTCCGCTTCGGGAAATTTTCCGTCACGCCGGGCGTGCGGTTCGAGAATATCTGGCAAAGCATCCAGGAAACGGTGAACGTCGACAAAAAAACGGCCGGAAAGCCGTTGGCCGACGAGGACATTCATGATTTCGTCGTGCTGGCGGGTGTCGGCGCGGCCTATGAAGTGGCGCCGAAAGTGGACCTCTATGCGAATTATTCCCAGGGTTATCGCCCGAAGATCTTTACCGACGCGGTGCCGACCTCGCCAACCACTGTTATTAACGCGGACCTGGAGGAAGGCCATTCCTGGCAGGCGGACTTTGGTCTCCGCGGAAAACCGGTGCCCTATTTTTCCTGGGACGCGAGCGTTTTCCATCTTGAGTTCGACGGACAGATCGGCTCGGTGTCCTCGGGCGGCGTGACGGTCCTACAAAATGTGGGCGACGCGGAACACGAGGGCGTCGAAGTCACGACGGAAGTCGACCTGATCGGGTTCTGGGACGCCGCGACCGGAAGCCGCTGCGGCGAGAAGATCGGCTCGCTCAACTTTTTTTATAACGCGATGTTCCTCGACGCCGAGTTTGTCGGAGGACCCGTGACCGGCAAGACACCTCAGTACGCGCCTGATTTTATCCAGAAGGGCGGAGGGGAATACCGGTACAAAGAGAAAGCCAAGATCCGTTTTGCCGGCACGTTCGTGGATGACCACTTCGCGAACGATTCGAATACGGCGGCCTTCACCGTACCTTCCTATAAGGTCTGGGACCTCACGGCAGAGATCAAAGTTTACAAAGATCTTGTAACGGTCTTTGGCGGGGTCAATAATATCTTCGATGAACACTATTTTTCGCGTGTCCGCAGCGACGGGATCGACCCGGCCGACGGGCGCAATTACTACGCGGGTGTGAAAGTGCTGTGGGGTTAAAAAAGGAGAAAGCGCATGTTTGAAATTTTTCAAAAGGGCGGCCCGGTCATGTGGCCGCTTCTCGTGACGTCGGTCGTGGGACTCACCGTCGCGATCGAGCGGCTCATCTTCATCGCGCGCGAGAAATCCCGCCGCGATCCGACATTGGTGGAACAGATCCTTGGACAGGCGGAGCAGGGAAATATCGACGCGGCGATCCGCGCGGGCAAGGGCTCGGGGGATTTTGTCGCCAGAACCCTCATCTACGGTCTCGCTCAGCGGGAAAAATCTTTCGCGAACGCGCTTCTGCAGGCGGCGAACAAGGAATTGAAGCGTTTTAACCAGGGCCTTCCGGTCCTGGATACCATCGTGACCCTTGCGCCGCTTCTGGGTCTCCTCGGAACGGTGACCGGCATGATCCACGCGTTCGGCCTTCTGGGGGGCCGCGAGCTTGAAGCGCCGACCGTCATCACCGGAGGTATCGCCGAAGCTCTCATCGCGACGGCGTTCGGCCTCGCGATCGCGATCGTGGCGCTCATTCCTTTTAATTATCTGAACGCGCGTGTCGAAGAAGCCCGGCACGAAATTGAGGACGCTTCGTCGCATCTTGAGCTTCATTTGATGAAACCGGGCAGATGACATGAGAATTCCCGTCCTTCCCGGAAGAAAGAAAGCGAGGATCGAGATCATTCCACTGATCGACGTCGTCTTTTTTCTTTTGGCGACGTTCGTCATGGTCTCGCTTTCGATGGTGAGGAACCAGGGGATAGGCGTGACGCTCCCGACGGCGTCGACGGGCTCGCCGCAGGACAGAAAAGTTTTCGCGACGGTGACGGTCACCGAAAGCGGCGATCTTTATCTCGACAAACGGCCTGTCGCGATCGAAGAGCTCAAGCGGCGGTTGAGCGAAATGAGATCGGTTGACCCGGAGCTCAAAGTGTTTATCCAGGGCGACGAACGGGCCTATCTGGGAAGCGCGGTTCGCGTGCTGGATGAAGTGAGAAAGCTCGGCATCACGAAAGTTTCGATCCAGACGAAAGGGGCGGAGAGTGCTCGGGGATAAGTTCATCAGTTTCATGCTGGCCTCGGCGATCCACGCGGCCGCCTTTACGGCGGGGAGTGTTATTTTAGTTCGGCCTGCCCAGTATGGCATCCAGGAAGGGGAGGGTTCGATCGAGGTGAACCTCGTTGCCGCGCTTCCCGCGGAGGAAGAAATGGCGCCCGTGGTCGAACCGGCTGAGCCGGCTGAAGAGGACGAAGCTGACGAAGTGACCGTTTCGGAAGAACCAAAACCAGCCGCCGCGAAGGCTGTCGATACGAAGGAGATCGGGGACGGAAGCTCACTGATCCCTGGTAAAGACGCGACGACGCTTTACGCTTCAGGCGGCGCCCAGACAAGCGCTAAACCGAACTATTTGAAGAACCCACCGCCCGCCTACCCTGAGGCCGCGCGGCGGCTCGGCCAGGAGGGGCTTGTGGTTTTAGAGGCGAATGTGAGCCGCGAAGGTGTTCCCGATTCAGTTAAGATCAAGCAAAGCTCGGGCTTTTCTCTTTTGGATGAGGCCGCCGTGAGATCGGTCCGGCGCTGGAAATTCGAGCCTGCGAAGATCGGAACCCTTCCGATCGAGTCAAAAGTCGAAGTTCCGATCCGCTTTCAGTTGGAGGAATCCTAAAATGAGCGATGGGAATGTTTTTGCCACCTTTGTTGTCGTATTTCGCGAGGCGCTTGAGGCGAGCCTTATCATCGGCATCATTCTGACTGTTTTGGCGCGGTCGAAGGCGCATCATTACTTCGCGAGCGTGATCGTGAGTTCTCTTGTGGCGATCGCGCTCAGTTTTTTTGCCGGAATTCAGATCGCGGCGCTCGCCGCATCGGCTCAGGATAAGGCGAGACAGCTCATCGAAGGGGTCATTTCCCTTGTGGCCGCGGGCGTTTTGACCTACATGTTTTTCTGGATGGAGGCGCAGGCCCGGCATATTAAGTCGGAGCTTGAGGCCAAAGTGGGGGTCGCGCTTTCGAAGCAGGATTATATGGCGATGATCTCGCTCCCGTTTTTCGCGGTGTTCCGCGAAGGCGCTGAG
>CAZBAY010000018.1:0-3129 GCA_964489945.1 uncultured Planctomycetia bacterium | reverse complement strand
CGGTTGAGCTCCGAGACGTGCATGAATCGCTCGGGATAAATTTTCTCCGTGATCACGCTGATGCCCGGCACGACGCACATCAAGGCCATCATCTGGGCCTGAAGGTCCGTCGGAAACCCGGGATACGGCAGCGTTGTCACTGAGATCGGTTTCAAGACGCCGTGCCGGCGCACGCGCACGTAGCCATTCTTCTCGGTGATGAGGACGCCCGCTTCACGGAGCTTATCGAGCATCGCGCCCATCATGTGCAAATTTAAGTTCTTGATACTGACGTCACCCTTCGTGATCGCGGCGGCGATCATGTACGTGCCCGCCTCGATCCGGTCCGGGATCAAAGAGTAGACGGCGCCCGAAAGCTTCTTCACGCCCTCGATCTCGAGAGAAGGCGATCCGAGCCCCTCGATCTTCGCGCCCATTTTCTTCAAAAAATTTCCAAGGTCCACGATCTCGGGTTCGCAGGCCGCGTTGTCGATCACGGTTCGGCCCTTCGCGAGGGTAGCGGCCATCATGATATTGGCTGTCCCCAGAACACTCGAACCGAAAGCGCCGCCGAGGTAGATCCGCGTGCCCTTAAGCTTTTTTTTGGCCTTAGCGACGACATAGCCATGCTCGAGGCTGACCTCCGCCCCCAGCGCCCGGACCCCCTTGATATGGAGGTCGATGGGCCTCGGTCCGATCACGCAGCCGCCGGGAAACGACACCTGCGCCATGCCGAACCGCGCCAAAAACGGCCCCAAAAAGCAGATCGAGCCGCGCATCGTGCTGACGAGCTTATACGTCAGCACCGGATTTTTGATGTTCGAGGGGTCGACCTTGACGGTGTTCCCCTCGTGCTGGACCTTCGCGCCGAGCGATTTGAGGATCTTCACCATGGTGAAGGTGTCCGACACCTGCGGCACGTTCTTGATCACCGAAGGCTCTTTGGAAAGAACCGTCGCGGCCAAGACCGGAAGCGACGCGTTCTTCGCGCCGCTTATCTCGACGATCCCTTCAAGGCGTCTGCCGCCCTCAATGACGATCTTATCCATGCTGCGCTACGAGAACCCTCTGGATGCCCGCGTGATCTTTCACGAAATTCAAATTTTTATAAATACCCCCGCGGGAAATTTTCTCCCCGAGGGCCTCGTCTTGCCCTTTTCCGATCTCCAAAAGAAGCCAGCCTTTTTCCTTTAAATAGGCAGGCGCCTCATTCAGGATCCTCTCGAGCACCTGCAGGCCCCCCGGGCCGCCGTCCAGCGCGACCCTAGGCTCAGAAAGAACCTCCTTCGAAAGCCCAGGAAAATCTTCTTCCGGGACATAGGGGGGATTGGAAACGATCATGTCCCAAGTGCCTTTCGGCTCCCCCTCAAAAGCGCCGAAGCAATCGCTCCTCACCAGTCCTATTCTATTCCCCAATCCGTAGAAATCAACGTTCTTCCGGGCGGTCTGGAGCGCCTTCGCCGAAACATCGAGAGCCGTCATTCTACAATCGAGCCTTGCGAGTGTCAAACTGACCGCGACACATCCAGTTCCAGTGCCTATATCCAAAATTTCAGGGGGTGTCGCGGTCATCCCCGAATGTCCGCCACGGGACGGACTCGCCGTGGCGAGCTTTTGTCGGGGATCAAAGTGCTCGTTCAAGATACGCAGAGCCTCCTCTACAAGGATCTCCGTTTCAGGCCTTGGGATCAGCGTATCCTTTGTGACGTAAAACCGGTGCCCGTAAAAATCAGCTTCTCTCAAAAGATAGGAAAGCGGCTCACCCGTCAGACGCGCCCGGAGCGCTTTTTCAACCGACCGTTTGGGGCCGGGCAGAAGCGTCTTTTCACCCGTAAAAAACTCAATGCGGCCCATGCTGCCGAAGTGCCGGATGAGGCGCTCGGCTTCTACGGACGGCGAAAGGACCGCCGCGCGCGCGAGACGCTCTTCCACACTTTTTAAATACTGAATATTTTCTTTTAGATCGTTCGTCATGGCTTATGCCAATTCTTTCGCCAGTTCCGCCTCATAGAGCGCGTCCACAAATTCGCCGATCTCCCCTTGCATGACTTTGTCCAAATTGTAGAGCGTCAGCCCGACCCGGTGATCAGTCACGCGGTGGTCGGGAAAATTGTACGTCCGGATCTTTTCGCTCCGGTCGCCGGACCCCACCTGCTCCTTGCGCTGTTTGGCGATCAGGGCGTCGCGGTCGGAAGTGATCTTCTGGTAAAGCCTTGCCCGGAGAATTTTAAGACCCTTTTGCTTGTTCTTGAGCTGGGACTTCTCGTCCTGGCAGCTCACGACAAGCCCCGTTGGTATATGCGTGATGCGCACGGCGGAATCCGTCGTGTTGACTGATTGCCCGCCGGGCCCTCCGGACCGGAACACATCCACCCGGATCTCCTCGGGCTTGATCTCGACCTCGATTTCCTCCGCTTCGGGAAGGATCGCCACCGTCACGGCGGAGGTGTGGATACGTCCCGACGCTTCGGTGACCGGCACGCGTTGGACACGGTGTGTGCCGCTTTCAAATTTGAACCGCCCGTAGGCACCCTCTCCGGTGATCGAAGCGATGATCTCCTTGAATCCCCCCGCCTCGTTGGGAGAGCTGGAAAGGGCCTCGAGCTTGTAGCCGTTCGTGCCGGCGAATTTCATGTACATGCGAAAAAGCTCGCCCGCGAAAAGCCCCGCCTCCAGGCCCCCGGTCCCCGCGCGGATCTCGAGGATCGCGTTCTTCGTGAGCATCGGATCGGCCTGAATGAGGAGGCCCTCGAGCTCGTGGATATTTTTCTTTTGCTTGCCCTGCAGCGTCTCCACCTCGTGGCTGGCCATCGCGGCCATGTCAGGAGGCTGGGACTTATCCTCCAGCAGCTTGCCCGCCTCGGCGAGCTCACCCTGGAGCTTCAGGTATTCCCGATAAAGGGAGGTGATACGCTGAAGCACGCGGAACTCTTTGCCGAGCTCCTTCACGCGGGCCGGGTCCCGGGAAACGTCCGGGTCCTGAAGCAGCCGCTCCACTTCCCGGAAGCGGCTGACCTTCTCTTCGGCTTTTTTTAAAAACCGCATTGCTTATTTTTTCTTCGCGTACCGCTTCTGGAACTTCTCGACGCGTCCCGCGCTATCGATGAACTTCTGCTTGCCGGTGAAGAACGGGTGGCAGCTGGAGCAGAT
>CAZBAY010000017.1:0-1829 GCA_964489945.1 uncultured Planctomycetia bacterium | reverse complement strand
AGCCCGCCGGTGCGCCGGACGACCGGCAGTGTTCCGTACCGCAAACTGATCATCTGCCCCAATCCGCACGGCTCAAAATGAGAGGGCATCAAAAAGAAATCCGAGCCCGCGTAAATGCTGTGCGCGTTCGCCGCGTCAAACCCGATATGCGCTGAAGCGTTCCGGGAATGGCGCCTGCCCACGTTGCCAAATCCCCGCTCGTACACCGCGTCGCCTTCCCCCAAGAGGACCAGCTGGACTTTCCGCGACAACAACGCGTCCGCGGTCTCTAAGAGAAGGTCCATGCCCTTTTGCTGGGCCAGGCGCGAAACGATCCCAAAAACGGGGATGTCCGGGTTCACCTCGAGACCGCATTTTCTCTGGAGTTCGGCCTTGCAGACGGCCTTGCCTGCCGGACTCTTGGCAGAGTAAGTTTTCTGGATCCGCTTGTCCTTCGCGGGATCCCACAGCGCGGTGTCGATCCCGTTCAGGATCCCCCTCAGGTAATCGCGCTTTTGGTGGATCACGCCCTCAAGCCCGAACCCGTATTCTTTCGTCTGGATCTCACGCGCGTATGTGGGACTCACCGTGTTCACGGCGTCGGCGTAGAGCAGCCCAGCCTTCAGCAGATTGATCTTGCCGTAGAACTCAAACCCATTGATCGAAAAGAGCCCCGGCTCGAGCCCCAGCTTCTGATAATGGGCGTGCGGAAAATGGCCCTGGTAGGCCAGATTGTGCACGGTCAGAAGCGTTTTTGACTTTTGAAAGAACGGGTCGTGCGAAAATTTTTCTCTCAATAGGACCGGAATGAGCGCCGCCTGCCAGTCATGGACATGCACGATATCGGGCTTAAATCCGATCTCCCTCGCCAGCGAAAGCGCCGCGCGCGAAAAAAAAGCGAAGCGTGCGAGATTGTCCGGGTAATCCCCTCCTTCGTTCCCGTAAAGCGAGGCGCGGTTGAAATAGGCCTCGTTCTCGATGAAGTAGGCCGTGACCTTGTCAGAGAGCTTTTTTTTGGCGGCCTTGATCCCCCGGTAACGGGGCATCATGACGGCGACCCTGAGCCCCAGCTTCCCCAGCGCCAACGGGAGCGATCCGGCCACGTCCGCGAGGCCGCCGGTCTTCGCGAAGGGCGCGACCTCGCTCGCGCAAAAAAGAACGTTAATCAAGGTCTTCCATGTCCAGCCAGTTCGGCCCGGCTTTGACGGATACGCTCATCGGCACTTTAAAGGAAACGGCGCCCTGCATTTCGGACCGGACCATCGGCACCAGTTTCTTCAATTCTTTTTTCGGGACTTCAAATAAAAGTTCGTCATGCACCTGAAGGATCATGCGGGAATGAAATTCCCCGCCTTTCAATTTTTCCGCGATCCGGTTCATCGCGATCTTGATGATGTCGCTTGCCGTGCCCTGCAGCGGCGCGTTCGTCGCCGTGCGCTCGGCGAAGCTTCTCATGCGCGGGTCCCTCGACAGGATCTCGGGGATGTAACGCCGCCGCTTGAACGCGGTGGACACGAACCCCTCTTTCCGCGCCTTTTCCAACGTCCCCTCGAGATACTGCTTCACCCGGGGATAACGGTCAAAATATGCCTTGATGAAATCTTTCGCCGCTTCGTTCGTCGTCCCGAGGGTCTTCGCCAGGCTGTGAGGACCCATGCCGTACAGGATCCCGAAATTCACCGTCTTCGCCGATCCCCGCATCTCGTCGGTGACGTCCTTCATGTCGACGTCCATGATGAGGCTCGCCGTGAAGCGGTGGATGTCCGCGCCTTCGCGAAACGCGCGGATGAGATTTTCATCCCCCGACAGATGCGCGAGCACCCGAAGCTCGATCTGGGAATAATCCGCCG
>CAZBAY010000016.1:0-3539 GCA_964489945.1 uncultured Planctomycetia bacterium | reverse complement strand
CCCCGAGGCGGTGCGGATCATTTCGCTAGCCTGCGCGGAGATGGAGTCGGTCCTCGACAAGGACAAAACGTTCGAGGACTGCCTGCAGTGGATGAGGCGTTCGCGCCTCTCGAATGAGCGCGAAAGCATCAGGTCCCAGCTTTCCGCGGCGCAGAGCGGGGGGGACAAGAACCGGATCCGCCAGCTATTATACGATTTTAACGAATTGAACAAGGGGATGAAAAAAATCAATGAAAAAGCACAAAGCCGATAATAAAGAAAAAAAGAAATCCGCCCGTCTAGTAGAGAGCGCCGCAGGGAAACCCGCGCCCACCGCTGGCAAAGCGGAGTCGAAAACCACGGCGAAAGGCGTCGAGCAGCTTGTCGCGCTGGGAAAAGAAAAGGGGTTCCTGACCTTTGAAGATATCAACCGTATTCTGCCGAGCCAGGTGATCTCGTCGGAAGAGATCGACAGCGTTCTGATGACGCTGGCCGAGAAGCAGATCGATGTGGTGGACTCGGAAGCGGACGCGGGCTCCAAAGAAGAGGCGGACGCCGAACCCGACGCCGAGGCCGAAAAAGATTCCGACGCGGAGGAAGGCGGTTCCGAGGAAGCCGAGCCGAAGAAAGAGGAGAAAGAGGAGAAAGAAGAAGCGGAACCTGCGGTTTCACCGGCGCGGCTTGAGCAGATGGACGATCCGGTACGGATGTATCTGCGCCAGATGGGTCAGATCTCGCTTTTGACGCGCGATGCGGAATTGGAACTCGCCAAGCGCATCGAAGCTGACGAGCTCGAATTCCGGAAGGCGCTCTTTGAATGCCCTTATTCCAGGACGTTCATCCTGGAGTTCACGCAGAGGCTATTGAAGCAGGAGGTCAACGTCGACGAATACATCGATGAGGAATTGAAGTTCCGCGAGAATACGCCCCACACGCTGCGGAGGCTCAAGATCCTCGTCCAAAAGCTTCGGACGACCCGCAATGACGCGAAAACGCTGAGCCTGCTTCTCGAGTTCCGCGTGAGCCCGCGTGTCGTGGAGGATATGTTCGTCGAGATGCGCACGGGTTTGATGCGCATCGAAAAGATCGACAAGGACATCGAAAGGCACCGCCGCCGCCGCGAGCGCGCGGAGATCACCGTCCTTTTGAAAGAAAGGCGCCAGTTCTTCCGCAAATTCGGCGAGAAAAAATATGACACGATGAAGGAGCGCTTTCTGGGGATCAAGCGCAAAGAGAACAAGTACCAGAGAGCCAAGAAAGAGCTCGTCGAGGCGAACCTGCGTCTCGTCGTGAGCATCGCGAAAAAATACACGAACCGCGGCCTGTCGTTCCTGGATCTCATCCAGGAAGGGAATATCGGCCTGATGAAAGCGGTGGACAAGTTCGAATACCGCCGCGGCTACAAGTTCAGCACGTACGCCACGTGGTGGATCCGTCAGGCGGTCACGCGTTCGATCGCGGACCAGGCCCGCACGATCCGTATTCCGGTCCACATGACGGAGACGATCAACAAGCTTATCCGCGTTTCCCGGACGCTCGTCCAGGAGACCGGCAAGGAGCCCACGCCCGAAGAGATCGGCCAGCGTATGCGCATGGGCGTGGAAAAAGTCCGCGAGATCCTGAAGATCGCGCAGGAGCCTATTTCCCTCCAAACACCGATCGGCGACGAAGGCGACACGCACTTCGGCGATTTCATCGAGGACAAGCGCGCCGTCTCGCCCTCAAGCGCGACGACCTACGCGATGCTCAAGGAGCAGATGGACGAGGTGCTCGCGACGCTCACCGAACGCGAACGGAAGGTCCTGAAGCTCCGTTTCGGCGTCAACGACGGGTATCCGAGGACCTTGGAAGAGGTCGGCTCGATATTCAGCGTGACGCGCGAGAGAGTCCGCCAGATCGAGGCGAAGGCCCTCCGGAAACTGCGCCACCCGACGCGCTCGCGGAAGCTCAAGACCTTCTTAGAGCTCGGCGCCGGGGAAGAACTCGACTTCTAATCATTTCCTGTGCTAAAATCCTGAATTCAGCTTGTTTTCCGGCTTGTGGGGCCTTTTGGGCCCGTAGCTCAGTCGGTCAGAGCAGCTCACTCATAATGAGCGGGTCCCTGGTTCGAGTCCAGGCGGGCCCATTTTGTTTAATGGGCCCATCCTGATTTCAAGTTAATCCGGGCAATTAGCTCAGCTGGTTAGAGCGCTTCGTTCACATCGAAGAGGTCACTGGTTCGAGTCCAGTATTGCCCATGTTTAAATTTTAAGGGGACAATGGTCACCGCGTTCACCGAACAGATCAAGCAATTCGTCGAGCTTCAGAAGATCGATTCCGAGATCTTCAAGATGAAGAAAGAGCTCGCCGAACACCCCGCGCTCGAGAAAAGCGCTCAAGGCGCGTTTGAAAAAAAGAAGGCCTCGCTCAAGGCCGCGGAGGAAGAGCAGAAGACCCACCAGCTAAAGCAGAAAGAAAAAGAGATCGAGCTCCAGAGCAAAGAGGACAGGATCTCGAAGCTCCAGGGCCAGCTTTATCAGCTGAAGACCAACAAGGAATATTCCGCGATGGATCTTGAGATCAAGGGTTCCAAGGCGGATAAATCCCTTCTCGAGGAGGAGATCTTAAGGCTTCTTGATACCGTGGACGCCGCGAAGTCTAAATGCGCGAAAGAGAAGGAATTTCTCGCCGCCGAGGAAAAAAAATTCAAGGATGAGATGGACGTTTTAAAGAAGCGCGCCGCTGAGTTGTCCGCCGCGCTGGCGGAACGGGACGACAGCCGCAAAGCCTTCGTCCCCAACGTGGACGCCAAGCTTTTGTCGCAATATGAAAGGATCCTGACGAAGCGTGAAGGGTTGGCGCTGGTGCCCGTGCTGAACGACGCCTGCAGCGGCTGTCATCTTGAGCTTCCTCCGCAGGTCATCAACGAGGTCCATATTCAGGATAAGCTGATCTTCTGCGAATCCTGCGCACGGATGCTGTACTGGCCGCAGTAATGGCTAAACAAGTTTCGAAAGTGACGGCGTTCATTGACGGCGCGTCCAGAGGTAATCCCGGACCCGCCTCGGTCGGCGTCGTGTTTCTGGACGGGAAGGGAACGACCCTGAAGACCCTTTCCGAAAAGATCGGCGTTGCGACGAACAACACGGCGGAATATTACGGGTTGATCTTCGCGCTCCAGGAAGCCTTGATGATGGGCGTGAGGGAGATCGAGATCTTCGCGGACAGCGAGCTTCTAGTGAAACAATTTCGCGGAGAATACAAGGTCAAAGAGGAATCGCTGAAGCAGTTGACGGCCCTCGTGAAGCACCTGCGTCAGGGATTCAAAAAGATCACGATCGCGCACGTGCCGCGCGAGCAGAATAAGCTCGCGGACCGGGAAGCGAACAAAGCTTTGGACGAAGGGTTTCTTTTGTAGATCGGATGGTCGCTCGCCGCTTTTTGTGGCGGGAGGAAAGTCCGGGCTCCGAGAGCAGCGTGGCGGGTAACACCCGCCGCCCGCAAGGGCAGGATAAGAGCTACAGTGACGATGCCTCTTCCGCAAGGAAGGGGAGTGAAACGAGCAATCTCCACGCGGAGCA
>CAZBAY010000015.1:0-1507 GCA_964489945.1 uncultured Planctomycetia bacterium | reverse complement strand
GAGAAAGTGAAAGTGGGGGATGTGGAGATCGAGCTTCTTCACACGCCTGGCCACACGCCGGGGTCTCAGTGCTTTCATGTGCGCGGCCACCTGATATCGGGGGACACGCTTTTCATCAACGCCTGCGGGCGCACTGATCTTCCGGGCGGCGATGCCCGGGAAATGTACACGACGCTCAGCCAGCGGCTCATGAAATTCGATGATTCGACGATCCTTTGCCCGGGCCACAACTACGCCGAAAAGCCCACCGCCACGATGGGGGAACAGAAGAAAACGAACCCCTATTTGATGTGCGATTCCCTGGATAATTTTATCCGATTCCGGATGGGAATGTGATAGACTTTTAACTTCTTATGACGAATCAAACCCAAACTCCTCAAGGTACGGACAAAAAAATCGACTGGGATTTCATGGCCAAAATGGCCCTTCAGATCCGCCGGGACATCATCAAAATGCTCGGCGTCGCGGGTTCCGGCCACCCGGGCGGGTCGCTTTCGGCGACGGACATTTTGACGCTCATTTATTTCCATTTTTTAAAGCATGACCCAAAAAATCCCAAATGGCCGGACCGCGACCGCCTCATTTTTTCGAAAGGCCACGGCTGTCCCGCGCTTTACTGCGCGCTCGCGGAGACCGGATATTTCAAAAAAGATCTGCTTTTGACACTCCGTCAATTGGGGAGCCCCTTGCAGGGCCACCCGGACCTGCGCCGCTTGGCCGGAATTGAGGCGTCAACGGGTTCGCTGGGGCAGGGGCTTTCGATCGGCGCGGGCTGCGCGCTCGCCGCCAAACTCGACAAAAAAGATTTCACGACCTATGTCATCATGAGCGATGGCGAGCTCAATGAAGGACAGACCTGGGAGGCGGCGGCCTTCGCGTCTTTTCAAAAGCTCCCCAATCTCATCGTCATTTTGGATTACAACAAATATCAGCTTTCCGGCTCGACGAAGGAGATCCTCGACATGGAGCCCGTCGTGGATAAATGGAAGGCCTTCGGCTGGCACGTGAGAGAGATCGACGGCCACAACCATAAGGAAATTTACGACGCGATCGTCTGGGCAAAAGCCGAGGCGAAAAAGTCGCCCGCGATCATCGTCGCGCACACGGTGAAGGGCAAGGGCGTGTCCTTCATGGAGAACAACAATCATTTTCACGGCGTTGCCAATACGAAGGACGAAACGGAACGCGCGCTCAAAGAACTCGGCGAGGACGAGGCCGAGATCAAACGGATCCTGGGGAAAATAAAGTGATCGAACGTAAGCTTGGGCTTGCCACGCGCGACGCGTACGGCAAAACGTTGGTGGAGTTGGGAAAAGAGTCGAAGGACATCATTGTCCTGGACGCCGACCTTTCCAAATCCACGCGCACGGACGCGTTTGGCAAAGCGTACCCGGACCGTTTTATCGATATCGGGATCCAGGAGGCGAATCTCGTCGGGGTCGCGGCGGGCCTGGCGTCCTGCGGAAAGATCCCCTTTATCAGCTCTTTTGCCTGCTTTTTGATGTGT
>CAZBAY010000014.1:0-2538 GCA_964489945.1 uncultured Planctomycetia bacterium | reverse complement strand
TATTGCCCGGATAGATCTTATTGACGTTGACGAGGCTGACTTGCGACATATTATTCGAAAAATTCCAAAAGTTGATGCAGGACCGTTTTTAACTGTTTGCGGTGAATGATCTTATCGAGCATGCCGTGCTCCAATAAAAATTCAGAAGTCTGAAACCCATCCGGCAGTTTTTGTCTTATCGTCTGCTCGATGACTCGCGGCCCGGTAAAGCCGATCAGCGCCTTCGGCTCCGCGACGATGAGATCCCCGAGCGACGCGAAACTGGCCATGATCCCCGCCATCGTCGGATTCGTCAGCACGGATATAAAAAGCTGCCGGGCTTCATGGTGCCGCGCCAGCGCCTGGGAGGTTTTCGCCATCTGCATCAACGAAAGCATCCCTTCATACATGCGGGCGCCGCCGCCCGAGCCCGAAACAATGATGAGCGGCATTTTTTCATCCGTCGCGCGCTCGATCAAACGCGTCAAGCGCTCCCCCACCACCGAACCCATCGAACCCATGATAAAGCGCGAATCGGTGACTCCAAACGCGACCCGTCTCTGCGAAAGAAGGCCTTCACCGGTGATGACAGCGTCCACAAGCCCCGTCGCCACCTGGTCTTCCTTTAATTTCGCGACGTACGACTTGGGGCCCTTGAATTTAAGAGGGTCCGCGGAGGCCATCCCGCGGTCCATTTCCTTAAAGGTCCCCTCATCGATCAGCTGAGCCACCCGCTCAGGCGCGGACAGCGTAAAGTGGTAATCGCACTTGGGGCAGACTTTGAGATCTTCCTCGAGGGTTTTATTGTAAATGATCTCCCCGCACTCTTCGCATTTCGTCCAGAGGCCCTCGGGAATATCACGGCGTTTCAAGATCCGGATCGTGCTGACTTTTGGTGACATATAACTCTTTAGGCTACAAAGCTTAGGATATTAACACACACATTAGCAGGGTACAACAGATATGAAACTACCGAAGCTGCCAGTAGAGCTTAAAGAACTCACCGATGGACTTGAGGAACCTGTCGAACCGCGTCGCCGTGGCCTTGCCCGCCACCCGAGGGTAATGCGGGACCCCGATCTCCTCGATCCGGCAGCCCTTCTTCCGGAGCCGGGCGAGGATTTCTGCGTGGATAAGAAGATTGTCGGATTTAAGCTGGACCCCCTCCAGTGCCCATTTGCGGAAAAGCTTGAACGCGCAATCGATATCCCGCACCTTCAGTCCAAAAAGAAGGCCGCTCAGGCGCGACCAAAGGTTCCCCCCCACCCGGCGGTAGGCCTTGTCCTGACGCCTGAGACGGTACCCGACAACCACATCACAGCTGTCGATCTTTGAAAAAAGCTTTTCGATATCCGCCGGATGGAATTGATTGTCGCCGTCGGTCAGGAAGACCAAGTCCTTTTTCGAGTGCGCGAGCCCCGTCCGAATGGCGGCGCCGTACCCGAGGTTTTGCGGATGTTGCACGAGTTTGACACGCGGATTGCGCGCCGACCAACGCTTTACGATATCCGCCGATCCGTCCTGGCTGCCGTCATCGACGGCGATCACCTCGTAATCCACGCCGTAATCCTCGCCGACCTTCACGGCCTGCTCGATCATATTGTTGATATTGAGCGATTCGTTGTAAAAAGGAAAAAAGAGGGAAAGTGACGTGAGCGCGCGCGGCTTGATCATGCTGAATGCCTGTTCTCAAACCGGTGAAACACGAGCCCCGAGAGAAGCTTGGGGTAGAAATAGGTCGACTTCTGCGGCATTTTGAGGCCCTTGTGCGAAGCCTCGAGCATCTCCTTGAGGGAAGTGGGCCTTAAGAAAAGAGCCAGATCAAACGAGCCGCTCTTGACCTTCCGGCAGGCTTCTTCGGGATCACGCGTAAAATCAATGGCTTTTGATTTCTCAATCGCTTTGAGTTGGAAACACGGCTCGATGAGCATTTTATGAAGGACCGCCACGTCCAGACGGTCGACAGGATTATCTTTGACTAGCGCCTCGTATTTTTTATCCAGCGTCAAAAGAAAAAAACCTGACTTTTTGGTATAAACCCCGAACGAGTACCGCGGGCGCAAAAGTTCGCTCCGGCTTTTGGAAAGGCTCGACAGGATGGCCTTCACATCTCTCACACGGACGAGCTCCCCTCTTTTCGCGATCTCACGGAGCGGGTCTTTGACGCTCTTCGGCGCGACAAGAAGGCGGTGCGTCGGGTAGATCGCGAACGGGTTGTGAAGGCAATCAGTGAAATAGGCCATGACATACTTCCAGTCCGCGTCGTTCGCGCGCGGAAACCGCTCGCTCATCCAATTCTTGAACTGGCAGGCGACCTCAAAACGGTGATGCCCGTCCGCGATATGCATCGGCTTTGAGCGCATCACGCGGCGGAGCGCTTCGATCTGCGAGGGCCTCTGCTCGACATAAACCCTGTGACGGACGCCGTCGATACGCACGTCGGCTGAAGGCCTGAGCGTCATTGTCCTGCGCAGGATCTTCCGCACCTCCGCTTTTTTATCCTCAAACAGGCCGAAGATCGGCGAAAGATTGGTCTTCACTTCCTTTAAAAGCGCCAGC
>CAZBAY010000013.1:0-3527 GCA_964489945.1 uncultured Planctomycetia bacterium | reverse complement strand
CGGCGGCGAGCAGGTAGCCGCAGATCTGCTGGATGTCGTCGGGGCTGAGCGCCGGAAGCTTGACGGGGACGAGCTGGCCCTGGAAGCGGAGCGCGGCTACGCACTCATCCCGATCGCGCAACAGGGCGGCTGGATGGTGGAGGCGTCCAGGCGCTTCTACGAGGCCGTCACCGCCGTGGGCCAAGCGGCATAAAAACCGGAGAGGCAGGGCTCCGCCGCCCTACGCTCGCGTCCGGAGGGCGCTCGCTCCGGGTCGGGCACTCGCGCGCCTGTCGCGAAAGAGTTCGCTTTTCCGCCACTGGCGGCGGCGCGCTCCTTTCAAATCCCTCTGCTATGCGAATAAATTAAAAAAGGTCATCTAAAAAATCAGATGACCTTTTTTAATTTATATGCGGAAGGAGGGATTTGAACCCTCAAGCCTTGCGGCACATGCCCCTCAAACATGCGCGTATGCCAGTTCCGCCACTTCCGCGAAGAACTTATTCTACACTAAAAAAACCTGCCCCGCTAGGATTCGAACCTAGACAAGCAACTCCAGAGGCTGCCGTGCTACCGTTACACAACGGGGCAAAAATTATTCCAGCGTGACAATGATCTGATTCAAAAGCTTCCGGGCGTTCCTGACCAAAAGGTTCCGCCCGATCGTGATCTCCGGTTTGTTGAGCTCGACGTTTGTCAGCTCTTTGCCGTTGAGAACGATCTTCGTGATGCAGTAATGCTCGTACGGGATCCGCTTCGGATTCCGGTAGATCACCTGGATCTTTTTTCCGGCGAACTCCGTCTGCACGGAGCGCTCCTTGGCCAGGTCAAAGTCGTTTTTCGCGAACTTCGGCGCGAGCACGAGGTCGCCGTACCGCCCCCGGACTCCGAACACCTGGGTCAAAAGGGTGAGGATCAGCCAGCTGGCCGAGCCGGTGAGGTAGTGGTACATTCCGCGGCCTTCCGAGTTGAAATATTCCGGGATGCCGGGGTAGATGCGGCTTTTGTCGGTGCGCAGGCACATTCTAAAAATGGAATCCAGCACCTCGTGGCCTTCGTTGACGAACCCTCTCTGGTAGAGGGCGTTGGCGAGCATAACCGCCATGTGGGAGAAGAAGGCCCCGTTCTCCTTTTCGCCGTAGGCGAAGGAGAAGGCACGCCCCAGGTCCGGCCGGAGTTGGTTGAAATTGGTATTGAGCCGGAAGCCTCCGTGCTCTTTGTCCTTCAAAAATTTGCGGCAGGTCTTGAAGATCTCGCCCGCCTGCTTGAACGTCGCGACGCCGCTCATGATCGGGAAGACCTGCCCGGCGAGCGTCATGTGCATGCCCTGCGGGAAATCGCCCTCGACGCGCCGTCCGTGGTTGTCGTAGTAGCCGTTGAAGAGGCTGTCGCCCTCCCGCGTCTGGATCCATTCTTTCTGCCGCACGTGCTCGAAAATAAAATCGCTTTTTTCCGTGAGGTCCTGGATGAGCTTTTGGACCGGGACTGACGCTTTTATCCCGGAAACGACGGGCTGAACGGCGTCGAAATAACGCTCGAGCCTTTTCTGCTTCGCCTCGACGGAGTTGTAATTGACTTTCGTCCCGGTGGAACGGTCGAGAAGGAGGAGGAGTTCTTTGGCAAGCTCCACTTTTTTGAGTTTGCCGCGTTTCGCCGCCTCTTCAAGGAGCGCCGCGAGCTTTTTGAGGTTCGAGCCGTAGAGCGTCGTGAACGCCACGCTCTCGCCGCGCTCATAGGCCATGTCGAGGCCGTCGTTCCAGTCGGCGTTCTCGAGGCGGATGTGGTTGTGCTCGCCGACGTTGAAGAACTGCGTGAGGTGCTGGACCAGGAGATGCTCGAGGATCGTTCCTTTGACGGCGCGGCCCTTTTTATCCTTTAGGCTCTTGCCGTCCGCTTCGGCCCAATCCCTGTCCTTTTTGCGCGCGCGGGACTGCTGCGTGTCGCGGAAATACCCGGCCTCCTGGAAGAGGACCTCGAGGTCGCCGCTCTGATGGATGTAGAGTTCCGTTGTCAGGAACGGCCACACGCCGTGGTCCATCCAGACGCGCGTGATGTTGTTGCGGTCGGCGACGAACTCGTCGGTGTCGGCGCCGATGATCGTGGCGTTGGAGCCGTCGATGCGGACGCCGTTGAAATTGTTAAGGAGAAGCGCCCGTGTCTCGGAGGGGGAGGTGAGCAAAAGGGTTAGACAGTCCTGCCAGAGGTCTCGCCAGCCCCGCCCGCCGCGCCCATAGTCGAAATCCGGCAGGAACGAGCAGCCAAAGATCTTTCTCAGTGTGGGCTGAAGGGAGACCCAGCGCACCCAGCCGTCGTAGTCCTTGTTCTGCGTCCGGAAACGGACCGCGTTGGCTTTTTCCGCCCAGAAGGCCTTGTTCTCCTTGAGGGCCGCTTCCGCCTTGGCGATGGACCCAAATTTTTTAAGCCACTCGCTGAGGACGTGCTCTTTCTCCGCGATGCCCAGGATCAGCACGAACTCCATTTTTTCCCCCGGAGCCAAAGAGGCCGTTTTGAAACGCAGGGCCCCCATAGCTGACTTTCCGTGATAATACGCGCCGTCCTTTTGCGGGAGCGGCAGATTTTCCACGATCGCCTGCGGCGCCTCGAGATTCCCGCCTTCTCCGATAAAATCAGGAAGCGTCGAAAAGGCGCCGAGTGGAAAATCGCCGTTGGCGGCGGCACCCAGCACGCAGTAGAGCATTTCATTGATCCGGTGCCCGCGCTCGTCAAAGGACATCGTCGGTTTCACGACGACGCCCGCCGGATGCGAGATGACGCGGTGCAGGAGCGTCGTGACGTGGTAATGGTCTCTCAGGTTGTCGGCGGAGCGCCCGAAAATAGGGATGGCCGAAGTTGGCGTGATCTTGAGACGCGTTTTTCCGGTGTTCGTGAGGCTCACGAGCATGAGCTCCACCGTGTCGCTGGTCACCGGGGCGAAGTTCGTGATCTCCGAGCGCAGGCCGAGCTCCTCATTTTCGCGGGTCACTTTGTGCCACAGCATGCCCGCGTCGAGCGTCACCTTTTCTTTTTTCTTCCCCAAAAATTTGTTCGAATGATGGACGGCCGATACGCCGGTCAGCGACCACACTCCGCGGCCCTCGATGTGGACCCAGAAGTTGCGGTTGGACTTGATATTGTGCAGATCCTCGATCGTGACGGGGAGCGTCAGAAAAGAATTGTGATTGGTCTTGATGTCGCCGTAGAGATCGGGCGTGATGCTGGAGAGGATGCCCGCCTCGTTCGCGAGCGGGAAATAGAGGCGGCTCGTGGATTCGGGGGAGAGGACCCGAAAACTCGCCTGGTCGTCAACAAATTGCCATAAGGGGTTCTTATTAGTCATGTTAGGATAAGTCAGGGACTCCCTAATATAAAGGAAAACACTCGCGGACGCAAGGGGGAAATTGGCCATTTTTGCCATTGACAAATCCTGATTTTCCCTCAAAATAGGGGTCTTCCGGTCATCGTGGCCCCCTCGTCTAGTGGCCTAGGACACTACCCTCTCACGGTAGGGACACGGGTTCGACTCCCGTGGGGGCTACCATTTCCCTTCC
>CAZBAY010000012.1:0-14611 GCA_964489945.1 uncultured Planctomycetia bacterium | reverse complement strand
GTCATGCCGGCGGAGATCACTCCCGGGAAAAAAGTTACGTTTTCTCCTTCTTTTGGCGGACTGCGCATCAACAAGGCGGACATTCAAATGATCATCTGCTCGTTCGACATGGGCGAAACAAAGGTCGTTTTGGTGCCGTGGCCCTACACAAAGCCGGTCAAGGATCGATTTGTTAATCCCGGCGGGGTGGCCGAGCCGCAGAAGGTTCCGGTTGCTAAGAAGGAAGCGTCGACTCGCGTGGAAGATAGGGAGAAGCCCAACCCGAACAACTTCGCTCTGCCCAGCAAAGACCGCCGCAAGAAATACGTCAGATAATAAGTTTGTGCCCGTAGCTCAACTGGATAGAGCGCTTCCCTCCGAAGGAAGAGGTTGCAGGTTCAAGTCCCGCCGGGCACACTTTTTGCTTTAAGCCCGCCATTTCCCTTTCAGCCATTTCCCAGGTATATTTCTAACAGGGAAGGGTGCCTCATATTCTCAGAAGGAGGAGGCGATGAAAGCATTGGCGTTGGTTCTCGGTTTGGCCATGCTGATCGGCTGGTCGGGTGCGGCTCTCGCGGAGTCCAATCCGATCGCGGTGGGTGTTGAGAAAGTGACCAAGGCTCCGTTTTCGGCCTTGAAGGGGGCGAATGACCATCTTTTTACCCCCATCAAGCAGATCGATCACACGGCTTTGGACTTCACGGACAATGCCCGGGCGGCTGTCGTCAGCGTCGGCTTGAATCTGGGAAATTCCGTAGACTACGAATAAGCCGGGCGCTTAGTCAGTCCGGTACCGGACCATCACGAGTCCGCAGAGGACAATGAGGGCGCAGCCTGCCATGCCCATGGCAGGCTTTTTTATGAGGCAAGCGAGCGGTTTTTGGAGTAAAATCGGAGGCCGGAGGGAGTCATGGCGACAAATCATGTGCTGAAGATCGCTTGCGCGGACGAAAAAGGGCTTGTCCATAAGATCACCGGCGTTCTATACCGGAAAAACCTTAATATCGTATCCAACGGCGAGTTCGTCGACCATGAGAACAAGCGTTTTTTCATGCGTACCGAATATTCGGGGGAAGCCGACTTCCGGCAGATCGCCCGGGAGCTCACCGCGGACCTGCCGAAGGGGGCCGTCGTCGATCTAACGCCGGTGCGCAAGAAGAACATCGTTATTTTCGTCACGAAGGAGCACCATTGCCTGGCGGACCTTTTGACGCGTCACGCCTATAACGAACTTCAGGCCAGCGTTCTCGCGGTCGTCGGCAATCACAACGATCTAAAGCGGCTGGCCGCCAGGTTCGGGGTCCCCTATCACTTTGTGGGGCACGGCGGCAAATCCAGGAAGACGCATGAGGCGGCGGTCCTGAAGATTTTGAACCGGTACCGGCCCGAATTCATCGTGCTCGCCAAATACATGCGTATCCTTTCGCCGTTTTTCGTCCGGCACTTTGAGAACCGGATCGTCAATATTCATCACTCCTTTTTACCCGCGTTCGCCGGAGCCCATCCTTACCAAAAGGCGGCCGACCGGGGGGTCAAGATCATCGGCGCGACGGCGCATTTCGTGAACAAGGAGCTCGACAAGGGGCCGATCATCGCGCAGGATGTCGTCGCAGTGGACCATTCGCACAGCGTCGCGGACATGACGCTGGCCGGCCACGATGTCGAAAAGATCGTGCTGGCCAAGGCGCTCCGCCTCGTTTTTGAAGACCGCATTTTTGTCAGCGGCAACAAAACCATCATCTTTGATTAAAGACCGCCCGCTCATATTTCTTTCCTCCGCCCTCCGGGCCGCGGCGATCAGTTTTTCGAGCGTCATCCTCGCGCTTTATCTTTCCGCCATCGGCATGAACGTCGTCCAGATCGGCCTCTGTATCGCCGCTGGTTTCGCGGGGTCAACGTTGATGACGCTCGCAGTGGTTTTCTTGTCGCACCGCTTCGGAAAAAAATCGCTTTTGCTCTCCACCGCTTTGTTGATGGGTGCGGGGGGGTGCGCGTTCGCTTTCTCGACCGGGACGGGCGCGGTCCTTCTTTTTTCGCTCGTGGGCCTGGTGAACGGGATGGGGCGCGACCGGGGGGCCTCCGCGACGCTTGAACAGACCATTCTTCCCGACACCGCGCCTGATTCCGAACGCACGAAGGTTTTCGCCTGGTACAACGTCTGGGTCGACGCCGGTCACAGCGTGGGCGCCCTTTTGGGAGTTCTCCCGGTTTTTTTCCGCGCTGAATTTGGTTTGGATGCTATTACCTCCTATCAATGGTGCTGGGCCCTTTACGGCGTGATCTGTGTTTTGTCGGGGCTCGTCATTTTGGGCCTTTCTAAGGAAGCGGGCGCAAAAAGGGAAGGGCCAGGCCCCGTGATCTCGCCCGGTTCGCGTTCGATCATCCGGCGCTTCGCGCTCCTCTCGGGGCTCGACAGCTTCGGCGGAGGGTTCCTCACGACGGCGCTCATCAGCTTCTGGTTCTTTAAACGGTTCGGCGTGGATGAGGCGTTCCTCGGCGTGCTGTTCTTTTTCGCGCGTGTCGCGAATATTTTTTCCCATCTGGCCGCCGCCGCGATCGCACGGCGCATCGGCCTCGTGAAAACGATGGTCTTCACGCATCTGCCTTCGAGCCTCCTTTTCATGACGATCCCTTTCATGCCGAATATTTCGGTGGCGGTCATTCTATTCTTGATCCGGGAATCACTGGTCGAAATGGACGTGCCGACGCGGCAGTCCTACATCGCGGCGGTCGTCCGGCCCGAGGAAAGGGTCCATGCCGCTGGTGTCAGCAATGTCCTGCGTATCGCCGCGTGGGGGGCGGGCTCGGCGATCGCCGGAGTTTTAGGCTCAGCGTCTTTGGCTCTGCCGATCATCGTGGGTCCCGGCGTGAAGGTCGCCTATGATCTCCTGCTTTACCGGGAGTTCCGGCACATCAAACCGCCGGAAGAGCAGAGCGGCGGGCTGGGTGAGCTACCGAGCGAACGGCCCGAGTGAAGCTTTTCTATTGCTATTTTTTCCGAACGTCCATACATTAGAGGAAACTTATGAATCGGCCCATCGGACTTAAAAAAGGGTACCGCACGGCGTTCGTCAAAAAGGACGGCGCGTTCGCGTCTTTGAACGCCGTTGAACTTTCCTGCCGGCTTGTCGACGAAATGCTGAAGTGCCTCGATTTTCCCCAGGACTTGGTCCAGCACGTGATCTGGGGCATGGTCGTGCCAGACCCCAATATTTATTCCGTCGCCCGGGAAGTCGTGCTCGGGACAAAGCTAGACAACCGCGTCGAGGCCTACAGCCTCTCGCGTGCCTGCGCTACCTCGCTTCAGGCCGCCACGAACGCCGTCACGTATTATCAGGCGTTTCCCGATGAAAAGTCGGTCTCCCTTGTCGGGGGGGTCGAGTCGTTTTCCACAGTGAGGCCCGTTTTGACGGGCGTGGCCGCGGCGTATTTCAGGTCACTGACCTTGAAAGGTTCCACTTTCGAGAAATTTTTACGAGCGCTCAAGATCCCGGTGACGAAACTCTTGCCGGTCCCGCCCGCCGCGCGCGAATATTCGACGGGCCTCACGATGGGCGAACACTGCGAGTTGATGGTGAAAGATTTCAAAATAGCCCGGGAGCGCCAGGACGCCTTCGCGCTCGCCAGTCACCGCAACGCCGCGAAAGCGCGGCCCCACATCAAACCGCAGATCCTTCCGATCGGGGGCGCGGACAAGGACGGCCTGATCCGCGAGGATACCTCGATCGAGAAAATGAGGAATTTAAAACCCGTTTTTGACAGAACGTCGGGGACGATCACTGCTGGTAACGCCTCTCCTTACACGGACGGCGCGGCGGGGCTTTACGTGATCTCGCCCGCCCTTGAATCGGAAGTGAAGCCGGACGCGACTTTGGTTGATTTTGAATTTGTCGGCGTGGACCCGGCGGCGGGGCTTCTGATGGGCCCCGGGAAAGCGATGCTGCGCATCCTCGCGCGGCAAAAGCTCAGGTGGGAAGACCTCGATTATATCGATATACACGAGGCGTTCGCCGGCCAGGTGCTTTGCAACGTGGACGCCGTCAATGACACCGGATCGCGCGAGAAGCGTTACGGCATTTCCTACGACGCCGGACATTTGGACGAGACGAAATTGAACCCCTGGGGGTCTTCGATCGCTTACGGCCATCCGTTCGGGGCGACCGGCGCTCGTATGCTCTCCCAGGCGATCGCTTATCTCCAGCAGGAAGGTAAGAAAACCGCTCTTATCGGCGCCTGCACGGCGGGCGGTCTTGCCGGCGCTTGCCTTCTACGGCGGGCCTAATGCGCCGGTCATTATTTTTCCCCCTTTTTATAATCGTTTCTCTCCTTTTAGGTCCCGCGGTTTTTGGGATGGAAGTCCTGGAGCATCGTGAGGAATTGGGCACGCTGAAAGATCAGAGCAAAGAAGGCCCCATGATGGAGAAGCTCCTGAACGAGCATGAAGCGGCCTTTCAAAAGGTGAGGGCAGCCATTGCCTCGCGCGAGCTCAGGCCAGGAATTTCCTCAAAAGACGTTTCCAAAAAATACGGAAAACCCATTGATGACGATGCCGCGGGGGCCGGCCGGAAATGGCTCTACCGGTCCAAAACCGGAAAGTGGCTCAATCGGCCGTGGATCACTCTTTATTTTGACTCGACGGGCAAACTCGAAAAATGGGATTGCGGCCACACGGAATGCCCCGGTTGAATGAAGATCCATTTTCGTCTGGCGTGGATTGCCTCAGGCTCGTTCGCGCCGAAAGTTTTTAAATCCGCCGCTTCCTATTCGCTCTTCGCGGAATACGCGGAGCGCATATCGAAATTCACGCCCTGCACGGTGTCCGGTTTCAAACAGCCGTTCACCAAGGAACCCGGCCAGAAGCTTTGGCTCTGTGACCGGACCCAGGGCGCGAAAACCCTTTCTTCGGAGGAGATTGCGGCACTCATTGACCGGCAAAGGGAGTCCGGTGTTCGGGAGCTTCATGTCGTGATCGGCGGGCCCGACGGGTTTTCAAGGGAAGTCATTGAGGGGCTGAAGCCGGACCTTCGTTGGTGCTTCGGGCCAATGACGCTTCCGCATGAATTGGCGGCCGTTGTCGCGGGTGAGCAAATTTACAGGGGCTGGACGATCATCCGGAATCTGCCCTACCATTCGGGGCATTGAAAAGGAGGACGTATGGCGCGCATTCAGGTCACCGAGCGTGACGGCAAGCTGATCCTCGATAAGTCCAAGGCAGCGCATTTTTTCGAGCTTCTTCTCACACTGCTCATCGTCGTTTTCATTGTCTGGTTCGCCATGACGATCTGGAATTATGAAAACCCGGTCCTCGACGCTTTTACGCAGCGGGTCTATCCGTTCCTCTTTTTGATCCCCCTCGGATTTATTCCCAAAATGATCGAGCTGACAAAGATCATCACGAGGGGCGAGCGGTACGAATTCGATCTGAACAAAAACCAGTTCCTGAAGGACGGAAAGGCGCTTTTTCCCCTGGATGTGATCACGGGCGTCCGCCTGCGCGTCGTACTGTTCGTCGACTCGCCCAACTGCTATTATCTCGGCATTGTTCACCACGGCGGAAAAAAGTATAAGATCGACGAGTGTCTGAACGAAAAGTCCTATCTCGATACTGCGGAGATCAGCGCTTTTTATTGCAAAGTAAATGTTTCGTCGGTCGGGATGAGGTCCTATGATTGAAAGGGGACTCCATTCACCCCCCCCCTTTGACAGTCGTCAATGCATTGGGTAAACTTAAGACTGAAGGTCTGGAAAGAATGGATGGGTCCACCCCTTCCCTTAGCTCGCCAATGACGGGGTTCTTTCCAGCCTTCCTTTTTTATTGCCTAACAGCCGGTTAACCCCTTATATTAAAGGTTTGTCAGGGCCTAGATTTTTCGTTAATATATCCGTTTATGCGCAGAAGCCTGGCGTAAGGTTTTCGCACCGCTAGCTCAGTTGGTAGAGCAGCTGACTCTTAATCAGCGGGTCGCAGGTTCGACTCCTGCGCGGTGCACTTTTAATCATTTAGGGCGGGTGGCGAAACTGGCAGACGCGTCAGCCTTAGGAGCTGATGGGGAAACCCTTAGAGGTTCAAATCCTCTTCCGCCCACCAGTTTCTGGCTGCCCGATCGTTTTTCGCGGGAGTAACTCAGTGGTAGAGTGCAACCTTGCCAAGGTTGAGGTCGAGGGTTCGAATCCCTTCTCCCGCTCAATATTGTTCTTGTCCATTTTTCAACCAAGGAGCAAAAGATCCCTATGAAGATCGTAGACTTTTTAAATGAGAAAGCGATCGTTGCCGACATCAAGGCCACGAGCAAAGAAGGCGTGATCCGTGAGCTCGTTGACTCGCTTGCCAAGGCCGAGGGCATCAAAAACAAGGAGGAGCTCATTGAGGTCCTCCTGAGCCGCGAAAGCCTCGGAAGCACCGGCATCGGGCAAGGCGTCGGCATCCCTCACGGAAAGACCGATTCCGTCAAAAAACTTGTCGCCGCGTTCGGTGTTTGTCATCAGGGAGTGAATTTTGAGGCTCTGGACGGCGAGCCGGTCTATCTCTTTTTCCTTCTAGTCGCCCCCGAAGACTCCGCCGGGCCCCACCTCAAGGGCCTCGCCCGGATCTCGCGCCTTCTGCGGGACAAGTACTTCAGAGAATCGCTTAAGCAACTTTACGACGACAAGGCGATCCTGAAGCTGATCCGCGAAGAGGACGCCAAGAAGCCTTAAAAGTTTATGGGAATGTTCAAATGGCTATATCCGGGGATGCGCGTCAAGCGCTGGATCCTGCTCTGCTGTTTCGGCGTGATCCTGTGCTCGATGGGTTTCGTCGTGACGATCACCGAAACGCAGAAGACGAGCGGGAGCCTCATCGTTCTTTTGGGCGTCGGCGTCGTCGCCGTCAGCATCCGTAAGATCATCAAATCCGTCGTGACCGTTCTTTTGCCTCAACGGGAGAACGAGCTTGTCAACATCATTTATCAAAAACGCTATCTCGAGCGCGGCCCGCGCGTCGTCGCGATCGGCGGCGGCTCGGGACTCTCGGTCCTCTTACATGGCTTGAAAGAGTTGACGTCGAATATCACGGCCGTCGTGACCGTCGCCGATGATGGCGGTTCGTCCGGCCGGCTCCGGAGCCAGTTCAACATGCCTCCGCCCGGAGATATCCGGAACTGCCTCGTGGCGCTCGCCGACGCTGAGCCCCTGATGAGCGACCTTTTTCAATTCCGGTTCCAGGAATCCGGGGAATTGGAGGGCCACAGTTTCGGGAATCTCTTCATCCTCGCGATGCTGAAGGTCACCGGCGATTTTGAAAAAGCGATCCGGGAATCGAGCAAGATCCTCGCGATCCGGGGCCGCGTGGTTCCGTCGACGCTCAAAAAAGTTTCGCTCGTCGCCCTGCACAAGGACGGCACGGAGACGGCGGGGGAGAGCAACATTTCCCGGACGCGCAGCCCGATCGAGCGCCTGTACCTTAAGCCGGACGGCTGCGCCGCGACTGAGGACGCGATCGAAGCCATTCAAAACGCGGACGCGATCGTCATCGGCCCGGGGAGCCTTTACACGAGCATTCTCCCGAACCTTCTTATCGAGAGCCTCAGCGACGCGTTAGCCCGCTCTCACGCGCCTAAAATTTATCTGTGCAATGTCATGACCCAGCCGCATGAGACGGACAGCATGGGCGCCCTTGATCACGTGAACGCGATCGTCGAGCATTGCCGGCCCGAGGTGCTAAGCCACGTCGTTGTCAACACGGGGACGGTCCCGCAGAATATCCTGAAGCGGTACGCGAAAGAGGAGGCGTTCCCGGTCAGCGCGGACGCGGCCAAGCTGCGCGCTTTGGGCTACACCGTAGTCGAGGACAACCTCGCGCAGTCCGGAGACATGGTCCGCCACAACCCGCGCAAGATCGCGAAGATCGTCATGGACATCATCAGCGCGCAGAAGAAAAAAACCGCCGAGGAACAGCGCGGCAGACGAAAGATCGCTTATGCCAAGTCCCGTTAAGAGCCTCGTCTTTTGCGTTCATTCCCACCAGCCCGTGGGGAATTTCGGCTGGGTCTTCGAGGACGCCTACGAAAAATCCTACAAACCTTTCTTCGAAACGCTGGCGAAACATCCCTCAATCCCGGTTTCGTGCCATTTTTCGGGAAGCCTTCTCGACTGGCTGGTCCGCAACAAACCCGATTTCATCGAGCTTCTCAATAAAATGTTGAAACGCGGCCAGCTTGAATTTTTGGGGGGCGGCTACTATGAGCCGATCTACGGCGCGATCCCCAAGCGCGATCTCGCCGGGCAGATCGAGATGATGCAGGGTAAGCTGAAAAATTATTTCGGCGTCCGGCCGCGCGGCGCGTGGCTCACCGAGCGCGTCTGGGACCCGGACCTCGTCAAGCCGTTGAAAAAAGCCGGAGTAGAGTACACGATCCTCGACGATTTGCACATGGAAATGGCCGGCATTGAGTCGCCGGTGACCGGCTACTACTTTGCGAAAGAGGGCAAGGACACGCTTGATCTTTTCGCTTCGATGAAACAGCTTCGCTACCTCATGCCGTTCCGAAAAGCGGAGGAAACCATCGAATTCATCCTTTCCTCGAAGCTCGGGCCGGAGGACGCGCTCGTCTTCGCGGACGACTGCGAAAAATTCGGCATGTGGCCCGGCACCTACCAATGGGTTTATGAGGAGAAGTGGCTCGACAAGTTCCTCACGCATCTTGAAGAGGAAAGCGACAAAATAAAAGTTTACACCTTTTCCCAATTCAAGGACCGCTTCAAAGCCAAGCGCGCGGTCCGCATCCCGCACGCCAGCTACAGCGAGATGATGGAATGGTCCGGCGGCCACTTCTACAATTTTTTCAAAAAATATCCGGAAAGCGAGTACATGCGCGACCGCATGTGGCATGTGAGCGGCCTGCTTGAAAAGGCGCGCTCCAAAAATGGCACGTCCACTGACTGGAGCCTGGCGAAAGAGGCCCTCTACCGCGCCCAGTGCAATTGCACCTACTGGCATGGCGTGTTCGGCGGGCTTTATCTTCACCACCTGCGCTCGGCGGTCTTCGAAAACCTTATTCAGGCCGAAGAACTATTGGTGAAGCATGGCAAAAAGGGCGCCAAAACATCGGATGGGATCCGGGTGGAGGGTCTCCAATCCGGCGAGCGCTGGCAGCTGCGCCAGAAAAAACTCGTCAGTTTTTTCAACCCCGCGTACGGCGCCGCGTTGGAGGAGCTGGACTACCTTCCGAGATCGGTGAATCTCATGTCCAACCTGCAACGTCACAAAGAATCGTATCACGAGGCGGTGCTCAAGAAGGTTTCGACGGCGGCGGAGAGCCAGCCTTTGTCCATTCACCAGATGCTGGGCTCCAAGGAAAAGGATCTGGAGAAATTCCTTCACTATGACGTCGCCCGGCGACTTTCGTTCATGGACCACTTTTTCAAGGAAGAGGTCACGCTGGAGGATTTCTCAAAGTCAACGTACAAGGAAGCCGGCAATTTTATAGGGAAGCCCTACCGGCCTCCGGCTAAAAAGGCGGGCGGCCGCTCAGTGTTAGCTTTTAAAAGGAACGGCGAACTCCGTGTGGGCGCCAAGCGGCAGCCCCTCGGGCTCGTGAAAACGATCGAGCCTGCCGGCGACGCCGCGATCCGCGTGCGCTACCGTATTACGAATCCCGGGGCCGGTGAGCTCCGGTTCACCTTCGGCGTTGAATTCAATTTTTCGATCGGGGAGAATGCCGCGATGAAGGGTCTGCGCGAAAAAAATGTCAAGGAGTGGGTCTTGAACGATTCTTGGCGGGGCCTCGCGATCAAGCTCGCGGTTTCCAAAGAGTCGGTTCTCCTGGCGACGCCGGTCGAGACCGTTTCCGAATCGGAATCGGGGCTTGAAAAAACGTATCAGGAATTGGCGGTCCTTCTGCAGAGGCCGTACACACTTAAACCGAAGGAAACACAGGAAGTTGTGATCGAGCTCAGCGTCTCCTGATCCTTTATGTTCATTAAGAAAAAGATCATCATCCGGAATCCCTCAGGGCTGCACGCGCGGCCGGCGTCGATCTTTGTGCAGATCGCGAATAAGTTCGAGTCGGATATCACGGTGAAAAAGGACGACGAAAGCGTGAGCGGGAAATCGATCATGGGGCTTCTGGTGCTGGGCGCCAATCAGGGGAGCGAAGTGGAGCTTGAGATCAGCGGAGAAGACGCGGAGCAAATGATGAACGCGCTGGAAAGCTTTCTTTTAAATGAAAACGCTTAAAGGGATCGCCGCTTCGCCCGGCGTCGCCATCGGGCGCGCTTTTCTCCTCGACAGCGAATCGCTTTCGATCCCGCAGAAGTCGATCCGGGAGTCCGGGGTGCCGAAAGAGATCGCGCGCTTCGAGGACGCGCTCACGAAGACGCGCGCCGAGATCCTCAGCATCCGGGACAAGATCTCCCAGGAGATCGGCAAGGAGCACGGCGATATTTTTAACGCGCATCTTCTGGTCATCGAGGACCGGGCCCTCATCGAAGAGGTCATCGGGATGATCAAGAAGGACAAGCTCACCTGCGAATACGTCTTCTCGCAGGTCCTCAAAAAATACATCAAATCTTTCCTGAAAATAGACGATGAATATCTCCGAGAACGGGTGAGCGACATCACCGATGTCGGGCGCCGTATCATCCGGCACCTCGTGGGCGGCCAGCGGGTCTCGCTGACCGACATGAAGGAAAAAGTCATCATCATCGCCTACGATCTTTCTCCGAGTGACACGGCCATGATGGACCGCCGGAACATCATCGGTTTCGCCACCGATATCGGAGGCCGCACGTCCCACACCGCGATCATGGCCAAGTCCCTCGAGATCCCGGCGGTCGTCGGTATCGAGTCGGCCACCCGGGAGGTGAAGGACGGCGACCTGCTGGTCGTCGACGGCGGTCAGGGCGTCGTTGTCATCAATCCCACCCCCACTGAAATTCAAAAGTACCGGCAGGAGCAGGGGAGGCAGCTTGAGTCCACTAAAAAACTCAAACGGTTCAAGGATCTACCCTGTGTGACGACCGACGGCCGGCACATCGAGCTCGCCGCGAACATAGAGCTTCCTTCGGAAACGGCCTCCGTGTTGTCCCACGGCGCGGACGGCATCGGGCTTTACCGCACCGAATTCCTTTTTTTGAACCGCACCGATATTCCATCGGAAGAGGAACAGTACCAGGCTTATAAGAAGGTCGTCCTTGAAATGGGGAAAAAGCCCGTCATTGTTCGGACGTTCGACCTGGGAGGCGACAAATTCCTTTCGCATCTGGAAATGCCCCGCGAGATGAACCCCTTTTTGGGGTGGCGCGCGATCCGGTTTTGCCTGGCCCGCCCGGATATTTTTAAAGGCCAGCTCCGGGCTATTTTGCGCGCGAGCGCCCACGGAAAACTTCGCATGATGTACCCAATGATCTCGGGCGTGGGGGAAGTTAAGGAGGCCAATAAGCTTCTGGAGGAGGCAAGGTCCGAGCTGCGTTCCCGCCGGATCCCCTATGACGAGAAAATGGAGGTCGGCGCGATGATCGAGATCCCCTCCGCGGCGCTGACGTGCGACATCATCGCCCCGCAGGTTGATTTCTTCAGCATTGGTACGAATGATCTCATTCAGTATTCGATCGCGGTCGACCGCATCAACGAAAAGATCGCCTATCTTTATGAGCCGGCCCACCCGGGCGTTCTCAGGCTTCTCCGGATGATCGTAGACACCGGCCACGCGAACAAGATCTGGGTCGGCATATGCGGCGAGATGGCGGGCGACCCGACGTTGACCCCCATTTTGCTGGGTTTGGGCCTGGATGAGATCTCCGTTTCGCCGGTCATGCTTCCTGAGATCAAACGGATCATCCGCTCGATGAGCTTCAAGGAATCCAAGGCGTTGTCGGATTTCGCGATGTCCCTCTCATCGGGTATGGAAGTCGTGAATTTCCTAAAGGAAAAGGCGGATGAGATCCATAAACACTCAAAGGCCAAAAAATAAGTGAAGGCTGTCATTCTCGCCGCCGGGTACGCCACCCGTCTTTACCCCTTGACGCTCAATACGCCCAAGTGCCTCCTCGAGGTCGGCGGCCGCACCATCCTGGACCTTCTTTGCGCTAAACTCCTCCGGTTAAAGGGACTCGAAGAGATCATTGTCGTCACGAACGCCAAATTTTTCTCACAGCTCAACGACTGGAAGCAGAAAGCCCGCATAACCTGTCCCGTCCGGGTCCTGAACGACGGCACGTTTTCCAACGAAACAAGGCTCGGGGCCATCGGCGACCTGCGTTTCGCGATCGCGCAGGGAGGCCTTCAGTCGGACATTTTGATGCTCGCCAGCGACAACCTTTTTGACGCGGGTGTTGAAGGATTCCTGAGTTTCGCGCAGGAAAAGAAAAACAGCATTTGTGTGGGCCTTCACGACATCGGGGATCCTCGGCTTGCCGCCGGGAAATTCGGCGTTCTTGAAGTGAGCGGCGCAGGGCGAGTGACCGGCATGGAGGAGAAGCCCGAGCATCCCAAATCTACGCTTATCGGCATGGGCATTTATTATTTTCCCCAGTCGTCGCTCGGTTTTGTGCGGGAATACCTGGAAGGCGAGAACGCCAAGGACGCGCCGGGGTTTTACATCAAATGGCTCATGGAAAAGACCCCCATTTTTGGGTTTTTGTTTTCGGGAATGTGGTATGATATCGGCGATTTAAAATCCCTGGAGGAAGCGCGAGGAAAATATGTCGAGCAAACCTAGAAAATATTTATTCACATCGGAAAGTGTTACCGAAGGCCACCCCGACAAGGTCGCGGACCAGATCTCCGACGCCATTTTGGATTCCATTCTCCGGCAGGATCCGCAGGGGCGTGTCGCCTGCGAAACGCTTGTCACGACGGGGCTGGCATTTGTCGCGGGCGAGATCACGACGTCCTGCTACGTTGATATCCCCAAGATCGTGAGGAACACGATCAAGCGGATCGGTTATGACAATCCGGCGTTCGGGTTCGATCACAACACTTGTGCCGTCGTCACCTCTATTCAGGAGCAGTCACCCGATATCGCGATGGGCGTTAACACCGGCGGCGCGGGGGACCAGTGCATGATGTTCGGTTACGCGACGAACGAGACGCCCGAATTCATGCCGCTGCCCATCTCACTGGCCCATAAATTGACGCGGCGTGTCGCCGAGATAAGAAAAAACAAGACGCTCAACTATCTCCGCCCCGACGGAAAATCCCAGGTGACGGTCGAGTATCACGACGGAAAGCCCGTCCGTGTCGACACTGTCATTTTGAGCGTGCACCATTTACCCGAGGCCAGGCAAAAAGACATTCTTCGCGACATGAAAGAGCTCGTGATCAAAAAAGTCATTCCGTCGCGTTACCTTGATAAAAAAACACGGATCTACATCAATCCTACGGGTCGTTTCGAGGTGGGGGGACCCCAGGCGGATACCGGTGTCACGGGCCGCAAGATCATCGCGGACACTTACGGCGGAGTCGGCTCGCACGGAGGCGGCGCTTTTTCGGGAAAAGACCCCTCAAAGGTGGATCGCTCCGCGTCGTACATGGCGCGCTATATCGCCAAAAATATTGTTGCCGCGAAACTGGCTTCCCGCTGCGAGATCCAGATCGCCTACGCGATCGGTATAGCCCAGCCCGTTTCTGTTATGGTGAACACGTTTGGAACGGGAAAAGTCGCGGATGAAGCCCTGATGCGGCAAGTCTGCAAGATCTTTGACATGACGCCTTACGGTATTATTCGGAATCTGAAGCTCAGACGCCCGATCTACGAGCGTACGGCCGCCTACGGGCATTTTGGGAGGCAGGAGGAAGGTTTTACCTGGGAAGAGATCGATAAAGTTGCCCAGCTCCGGAAGGCCGTGAAATGAAGCACGATATCGCCGATACGCGCCTGGCGCCGAAGGGCAGGTCCCGCATCGAGTGGGCCGCCACCCAAATGCCGGTCCTCGAGCTCATCACCCGCCGTTTTCAAAAGGAAAAACCTTTTAAGGGCCTCCGTATTTCCGCCTGCCTTCACGTCACCTGCGAGACCGCCAATCTCATGCTCGCGCTGAAAGCCGGCGGAGCGAATGTCCTTCTCGTCGCGTCAAACCCATTAAGCACGCAGGACGATGTCGCGGCGTCCCTCGTGAAGGATTTTGGCATTTCGGTACAGGCGGTCCGCGGAGAGGACCGCAAGACCTATTATTCCCATATTTACGCGGCGCTGAACCACGCCCCCCACATCACAATGGACGACGGGGCGGACCTTGTTTCCGCGATCCATAAAGAACCGGCCAAATATAAAAAAAATATCCTGGCCGGGACCGAGGAAACGACAACCGGCGTCATCCGCCTCCGGAGCCTTGAGGCCCAGGGGAAACTTCTATTCCCGATCGTCGCCGTGAACGACGCCGAAACGAAACACTTTTTTGACAACCGCTACGGGACCGGCCAATCCACGATCGACGGGATCATCCGGGCGACGAACATCCTTCTCGCGGGCTCGACGGTCGTTGTTTGCGGTTATGGCTGGTGCGGCCGCGGTGTCGCGTCACGCGCCCGGGGCATGGGGGCGAAAGTGATCGTCACAGAGGTGAACCCTCTGAGCGCATTGGAAGCGGTCATGGACGGCCATCAGGTGATGCCGATGGGGGAAGCGGTGAGACACGGCGAGGTCTTCGTCAC
>CAZBAY010000011.1:0-11398 GCA_964489945.1 uncultured Planctomycetia bacterium | reverse complement strand
ACCGTTCGTCCGCCGTCAACCGGTCGCTGGCGGGTTTTGCCGCGGTCGTTTCGACGTGGTTAGTGGGTTCCTTCATGTCGTTTTTCGGAGACTCGCCGGAGAGTTCTTTGTTTTGGTACAGGGTGAGTTACACGGGCGTCGTCTTCATTCCGTCCACGGTTTTTAATTTCGCGGTAAATTTCATCAAAGTCATGGGACGCGGGAAAGCCCTGCTGGCCAAAACGGCCTGTTACCTCTTCAGTACTTTTTTTGCTTTCCACGTGTGGGCCGGGGAAAGCCTGATCGCTGGATTACACTCCTATTCCTGGGGCTATTATCCGAAAGCGTCCGCGCTGCATCCCTATTTTCTCGTCGGGTTCGTGTCGATCATCACAAGCATGTACCTGATCTTTGTGACAGGGCTTATCCATCAACGGAAACTGAACCCTTCGGATGCTCAACTTACGAAGATCAAGTACGCGCTTTTAGCGCTGGTGGTCAGCAATTTTTCCGCGATCGATTTTTTTCCAAATTATGGTTTTCGCATTTTTCCCATCGGTTTTGTGTTCATGACGGGAATGGTGGCCATCTTCGCGTACGCCATTGTCCGCCATCAATTGCTGGACATCGAAGTCGTTATCCGGCGCACGGCGGTGTTCGCGGGACTATTCGCGTTCGTGTACACGGCGTTCAGCGCCGTGACCATTTTGGGGCAGACGTTCTTTAAAGACACACTCGGTTGGAACGTGTGGGCGGCTCTGATCCCGACGGTTTTTATTGTCACGCTTTTCTTAAGGCCGCTGGAAACATTTCTGACCAATGTTACGGAGAAATTCTTATTTCAGAAAAAATATGATTATCGCGAACTACTGAAGACATTCACTAATGAAATATTGACGGTTTTGGACCTGCAGAAGCTTACCGAGCAGACGGTCGCGGGTCTTATGAAGATCATTAAGCTTGAGTCCGCGTGCGTCCTGCTCTTCGACAAAGACAAAAAAGTTTTCCGGATGGATGCGTCCAGTGGTCTTAAGGAAAAGGATGTTGTTATCAAGGAAAGCGATACGATCGTTGAGTATCTCAGGGTGACTCACAACCCGATCTTGAAGGACAAGGAAGCCGAGAAAGTGCAAGGCGACGGACATTTAAAAGAAGATTTTAAAAAATTGAATGCCCAGCTGTGCCTGCCCATTTCCTTGCATGATGACCTCATCGGGATCCTCGCACTCGGCAGAAAGAAATCCGGCGAGGATTACACGCAGGAGGACATTGATATCTTAAGCGCGCTGGCGCGCACGGAGGCGATTGCCATTTCAAACGCACGGCTTTTTGATGAGCTTTCCAAAACGCAGGCAGAGGCCGCTCAGAGAGAAAAGATGGCGGTCATCGGGACGCTTGCGGCCGGCATCAATCATGAGATCTGCAATCCGCTCGGCATTGTCCGCGGCCACTGCGAACTCTTTCTTCTGAACAGCCGCGACGGTCTTTACAACGACAAACCTCAGGAGGAGGTCCTGAAGACCGCGTCCGAGATCATGGCAAAGGTTATCCGCGAAACCGACCGTGCGACGGCGATCACCAAAAAGCTTTCCAGCTTTGCGAGGCCCTCCAGGAGGACTGAGATGGAAGAGGTCCGCGTTGATAAAGAAGTGGACGAGGTGGTCGGTCTCGTCGGCCACGACCTGCGACTCAACAACATTGATATCCGGAAGGATTTCCCGCCCAATTTTCCGGTTATTCTCGCAGACCACAAACAGATCCAGGAGATATTATTCAATATTATCAGGAACGCGGCCCAGGCGATGGATAAAAAGGAGGGCCAAATTCTCGTTTCGGGTTTTGCGGATAACGGTTCGGCGGTTGTGCGTATTTCAGACAACGGCATGGGCATTCCTCAGGACAAGATCAATCATATCTTCAGCCCGTTTTACACAACGAAGGGACCCAGCGAAGGAACGGGCCTTGGTCTTTTCATTGTGAAGCAGGTCGTCGAGCGGAATAAAGGAGCTATTTCAGTGGAAAGCGAGCCGGGAGTGGGCACGACGTTCACGCTGCGTTTTCCGACCGCAATGGCCGTGTTGAGCGCGGGGAATTCATGACGAAACTATTGACGGTCGACGACGAGATCGAGTTCACAAATTTGATCAAGAATTATTTCGGCGTCAGAGGATACCAGGTTTTTACCGCGCATAGGGGAGATGACGCGCTTTTGATCGCGAGCAAGGAAAAGCCGGATATTTATCTTATTGATCTCAAGATGCCGGGAATGCATGGGGATGAAGTGCTCAAAAAAATATTGTCCAACGACCCGAAGGCCAAGTGCATCATGATCACTGCTTCGGAAGGGGAAGAAACGGTCCGGTCGAGGCTTCTGTCGATCGGCGCGTACACCTGTTTTGATAAACCGATAAGCTCCCTGCGCGATTTGGAGCAGAAAATAAAAGAGGCCTTGAGCGGATCATGAGAAAAAACCCGAGACTTCTAGTCGTCGATGATGAGATCGATATTTGCAACTTCGTGAAATCTTTTTTTCAATTAAGGGGATTTGAAGTGTTCACCGCTCTGAGCGGGGAGGAGGCCATGTCGCAGCTTCTTCTGGAAAGGCCTGACGTCGTCATTCTGGACGTCATGATGCGGCATGGAAGCGAAGGGCTTGAGGTTCTTCCCAAGATCAAAAGCGCGATGCCTTCGACGAAGGTCATCATGGTCACCGCGGTGGAAGACGGCGCGATCATGGAGGCGGCCAGGGAAAAGGGCGCCGATGATTACATCACTAAGCCTTTGGTTTTGGAGTACCTCGAAACGACCGTGTTGGACAAGATCAGGCATCTGAGCACCGCAACCGCTTAATTCAGGAAAACCGCATGTACAGTCGTATCGATTATCAGGAAGCTCTGCTGAACGCCTCGAAGGGCATGATCCGGGTGAAGGACCCGATCACGCTCCTCAAGATGATCACGCGGTATATCGATCGTCAGATCGGCGTGACGCATGTGGCGGTCCTTTTGCATGATTCCAAGCGCGACGGGTATGTCCTGATCGACAGCAAGGGCGAGGGAGGCACCAAAATTCCCGTCGGCTTTGTCCGCGTCCCCAGCCACAATCCGCTGATCCGTTTTTTCATGATGTCCGATAATGGGGCCTTCGCACGTAAAGAAGCGCTTATCTATAGCGAGATCGAGCATCTTCAGAATTTCGAGATCCTCGTCAATAAGCGCGAGGGCAAGGCGATCCATTATGAGGATCTCCGCAAGGAGATGGACTATTTGCGTGCCTGCATTTGCATCCCGAGTTTTTACAAGAAGGAGCTTATCGCGGTTCTGATCCTGGGGGACAAGCTTTCAGGGGAGAGCTACCAAGATGAGGAGATCAGCCTTTTCGTGACACTCGCCAATGACGTGGCGATGGCGGTCAAGAACGCCGAGCTCATCAAGGACCTTAAGACCGCTTTTGAAAAAGAGCACGCTCTTTTTATTCAAACCTCCGTCGCGTTGGCCACCGCCATTGACGCGCGTGACCGTTACACGCATGGCCACTCCGAGCGCGTTTCCCATTATAGCCTTGTGATCGTTAAGGAACTCATCGATTCCGGAAAGATGGAATATGACCGGGATTTTATGGAAACGGTCCAGCTTTCCGCGCTTTTACACGACGTGGGAAAGATCGGCATTAGGGATGAGATCCTCAACAAAGATTCAAAACTGACGCAGGAAGAGTTTGAAGTCATGAAGTCGCATGTGACGATCGGCACGCAGATCGTGAAGCCCGTGAAGGGCCTGTCGCACTTGGAGGACGGCATTCTGTGTCACCATGAGCGGTATGACGGCAAAGGATATCCTAACGGCCTGAAGGGAAAGGACATTCCCATCATAGGAAGGATCGTCAATGTCGCCGATTCCTATGACACGATAACGACGGCCCGTTCCTACAAGAAGGCCGAGGCCAATCAGGCCGCGATGGACGAGCTGAAGCGCTGCGCGGGGACGCAATTTGATCCGGAGATCGTCGAAGCCTTTTACAACGCGCATAAAAAAGGCAAGCTTACCAAGCGCGAGTACATGAGCTACGATTTCTCCCGCCTGCACTGACCCCCGCACCTGTAATCTACCGAATTCTTACTAATCTTTATGTAAAATAGCCATACATAATTGATTATCTATTAAAACTTTTACCTAATTATAACAAAAACTTAAATACCTTTTCAGGCAGGATTGAACTTAGAATTTTTCTAGTGTAATGTCTAGTGAACAATTGGAAACCAAAGAACGAATGAGTGTTCTTCGAAGTTGTAAATGGTTGCTCTCAAGCCCGCTGATAAAATCGGCGGGCTTTTTTAGTTTGAAGCGATACGCTCTTAAAAAACTTTTTAAGAAGGCGGTCGCCCTGACCCTCGTCCTGACCTTTTCCTATTCCCAGGTTCTCTGGGCCATCGACGTGCGTCAAATGTTGATCGATGCTAAGAACTCATTTGACGAGGATACTCGCCGCGCCGACGGAATGAGCACCGAGGAGCTTAAGTCAGCCGAAAGTTATCAACAGGCTGCCATTGACCAACAGAATGCCTTGCAGGAGCTTCAGGGCATGAATTTCAACCTGACCACTCATAATGGAGATATCCTTCAATACGTAGGCAATACGCTGAGCAGTATCCAGCGGCCCGACGGCACAACCTTGAACAACATCCAACAGGACGCCGATGGGGCTATCACGGGCGCGAACCTCCAGCTTTCGGATGGTTCGATCCAGGTTTTCCAAAACGGCCAGGTCATCGGCTATCAGACTCCCGATGGAAGCCAGGTGTTTTACGAGAACGGACAGATCCAGAAGGTGATTGCGCCGGACGGTGCGGAGATCCTGTATTCCTATATAAGGAATGAATCGGGTGATCTCATCGAAACCATCCTTGATTCCGCTTCCCATCAGACGACGTATGACGCGGATGGAAAGCTCAAGAAAGTTTTGAATAAGGGCGATGGCACGCAGACCTTTTATTCAGCGGGGATCCTTGAGAGGGTCCAGAAAACGAACGGAGCGGTGATCCATTTCAACAGTCAGGTCGTGAACGGCGATACGGTCGTGACGCCGGAGCCCTTTTATCAGGATACCGAGGGCAACCAGTTCATCTCTGAAAACGGCGCGGTCATCAGCGTGATCTTGCCCGACGGCTCACGTCTTGAGAATATCGTGTGGGGCGGGGACGATAAGATCGACAGCGCTCTGCTCCTTGCGCCCGACGGCTCAAAATTTATTTATCAAAATAGACGTCTTATTGAGTCGCGCGACGCGGCCGGAGTTGCGACCACCTATTCCTATACCGAATCGAGGATCTTCGCTTCCTCGGAGGGCATCACCTACGAATACCTGTTGGACGGGACGTTTCTTGGTTCCACGGACCAAACGGGGTCGGTCTGCACGTATTTAGCGGACGGGCCCTACAAGGGACTGAAGGAAAAAGAGATCACGACCCAGGGGATCGTCTATTTTTATGAGTACCAGACGAACGCGGATGGCTCCATCACGGCCCAAAGAAGGCAGGCCCTGGCTTCGATCAATAACCAGACGTCCGTTAAAGGCTCATCTGGCATTTCTTACTCGACCAACCCTTCCCTGAAATTCAGCGCGCTCTTCGCGGATGACGGCTCCTCCGGGCAGTCGGTCACGGCCATCGCGACGAACAACAATGGCAAGACGCTTTCCGTCAATCTGCTTCCCGGCGCGGCTTCCACGTTCACGTTTAACGGTGTCAAAAAGTCCCTCGGGGTGACGCTCAATAAGGGCACATCCTACAAAGTCGAGATCCGGTGGGAGTCCACACGGGCCGCGATCTATGTCTATGACGCCTCACTCCCGATGCCTTCGGCGCCCGCTGCGTTCATAACGGACAGAACGTGGAACCCCAAATTTACGTATACGGCTGCTAACACCGCCGTGATCCATGACGCTACTTCGAGCGGAACCTACGCGATCACCGCGACCGTCGCCGACAAGAATTCGGCTTATCAGCCCCTGAGCCCCGTTCTTAAGACGGGTTTCAGGTTCAATACGAGTTCCACGAGCAACAAGATCGTTCTCACGGCGGCGCAGTCAAAGGTGGGGAGCATCACGCGGACGATTACGTTCACCTATCAATCCGGCAAATGGACGATCAAGCGGTCTGACTCGGGCTCCTCGACGTCTGTCTTGCAGACCCTGAGCGCCGGCAAAGACTATGTGGCGGAGCTCCGGATCGAGAATTTGAAAGCCAATTTGTATGTTTATGAAAAAGGGCAGACACGTCCGTCGAGCCCTACGGCGTTTCTTGACGCGTTTGATACGTCCACGAAGTTGACAGCCAGTTACACCAATGCCGTCGCTTACGGGCAGATCCTGAAAGGCCTCACGGTTGTGCCGGCCGGCGCCGTCACCGCCAAAGCGCTCACCGACAGGGTGAATTTTATTCAGAACACTTCATTGACCAAGCCCGACCAGGACTTGTTCGGAAGCTCCTATGAATTCTCTTCGCTGACGTATGACGCGGCCGCCTGTTTAAAAGAGATCCTGAACAAGGACGGCTCAAAACTCCTGTTTGAAGGCGGCATGCTGAAGCAAGCGCTTGATCCGGACGGCAATGCCGCCACCTTCGATTTTTCGGCAAGCGCTTTATCGAACATACTTGGCTCTCAGATCGCGCAGAACGGCCTGGTGTCTTCATATGACACGGCGGGCCGCCTGTCGTCGGTCGCGCTCGACGGCCTGACGATCCATTACAAGCAGGGCTCCGATGAGATCGATTCGATCGAACAGGCGGACGGCACGGAGCTTTATAATCTCACGTTTGACGAGAACGGGCAGATCCTGAACGCCGAGATCGCCCTTGCGGACGGCAGGATCCGCGTCTATGAGAATGGCAGACTGGTGCGCACTAAAGAGCAGGATCTCACCGAGCTTTTTTACGAGGACGACAAGCCTTTTGCGATCGTGACGCCTGAGAAGCTCACTTACCAGTTTAATTACTTGCCGGACGTGATCGAGGCGGTCCTGCAATCCTCGGAAATTCCCGACGCATTGACGCCTATCAAGATGGAATACGACGAAAATTTCAATTTAATGAAAGTTATCCGCCAGAACCAGGAGATCATCAGCTATTTGGATAATGAGATCGTTCGCATCGAATATCCGGACGACGCCCCGCAGGTCTTTCATTACGTTAAGGACGATGCCGGGGATCTGCTGTCCTATTCCGTCGAACAGGGAAATGTCGAGACGTTCTATGACGCCAATCAGCAGGTCACGAAGGCGGTCATCAGCCCGACCGAAGAAAATCCTGACACTCTCGAGATCCTCTACCGATACGGGAAGATCCGCGAGATCACCAAGAATGGCGTGCTGACGTTTAAGTATTCTTATTCGTTTGACGGAGACGGCAATGAGTTCACGCACATTGAGGATCTTGAAGAAAAGGCGGTCAAGATCTATCGGGACGGAAATCTTCTCAGTTCGCTTTCACACGAGACCTCGGTGCTTTCCACCTATTCTTACGTTGATGGCAGAGTGTCCGAGATCAAGGTCACGCGGCACGGCAGGCTGCTTCATACCTACTTCTATGCCTACAGCGGGGATCTGACGATCGTTACCGATGAGAATGGGGTCATCCGCACGTACGACGGTTCCAAAGATCTCGTTTTCCTTGAAAAGAACAGCCTCAAATACGCCTATACCTACCACGACCAGGATGGCGAAACGATCGTGGCGGAAACGCTCATCGAGCAAACACTCGAGAACGGCTCTCTCGTTCATTATGCCGATGGGCAGGTGACAAGGGTCGATCTGGCTGACGGTGCTTATATCACCGATGTCATTTTGGACGGCGCCCGAAATTTTGTGAAGGGCACGATCCATCTCGAGGACGGGACGCAGAAAGTTTTCAACGGCCAAACGATCCTTGAAGAGATCACTCCCGACGGCACACACTTTTTCTTCGACGGTGGGAAGATCTCAAAAGTAATAGACGTCCAAGGCAACGTTCTTGAATATTCTTACGATAAAGACGCTTCCGGGAACGTGACCGCCATTTGGGTCAAGAAGGGCCAGACTAATTTAAAATACACACCGGGCGGAGATCTCGCAGGCCTCAAGCTTGAGGGAGTCGCGGTCAGGGTCATCGATGAGACGGCTGATTTCTACGACACCACGCATGCCTATCAGGGCGGTACGAACGGTTCCTACAGCATTGACCAGAATTTCAGCTCCGCACAGACGGGGGGCGCATACAAAGCGGACGGAGGCGGCGGGGTCGCTCTTTATTCAACGCATACTTTTACTTCCGCTAAGACGATCAACAGCGTTACTTTTAAAATGTATGCCCACGGGGAAGCCCGCGGCGATTATATCCGCTGGACCGAGGCAAGCTACCGGGTGGAGGTATTTCGCAACGGCGTTTGGGAAACGGTGCCTGGTTCTTCGCAAGGCAACGCGACCGGCGGAGATGCCTCGCTTACGTTTGATTCCGGACAGGTGACGTTGAATAATTTGAATCTTACCGGGGTCACCGCGATCCGCGCCTATGCGCATGGTCATGGAAATTGCTCAGGCTCGACTTGCTTCGGCGGGGGCACTGCCTACATTTATGAACTTTCCGCCGATGTCACAAGCGACGTCCGGGATTTTGTGGACTCAAGCGACCTTCGCCACGTATTGACGCCTCAGGGCCAGGTCAAGGTCACGACAAGCCAGAAGCAGGCGGGCAAAGCCTCGGCCTATTTTGACGGTTTGGGCGATTTCATAAGCATTCCCGATTCGAATGACTGGGACTTCGGGACGGGCGCTTTCTCTTTGGAGGGCTCCGTACGCTTCGCGACAAAGCCTGCCAGCGGCAAGAGCGCCACGCTGATAGATGTGGGAGGGACCGCTGGGGTGAGGCTCAGCCTTCAAAATAATTCAGGCACCTACCGTTTTCATATCGTCATAGGAAACAATAACTACTATGTAAACTGGAACCCGGGCCTCAACACCTGGTACAACTTCGCTCTTTCACGGCAAGGCTCCGCGCTTAAGATCCTTGTGAATGGCGTTCAGGTGGGCACCAACATCACGAATTCAAGTAACCTGATCAATCTCACGGGCGGCGTCCGGCTCGGGGAATCCTTCCAGGGCGGCCAAGGCCTCAACGGATACCTGGATGAGGTCAAAATTTCAGCCGGCGTTCAAACCAAGCTTTTAGCCCACTTCGACGGGATCGATAACGCGTATTACCAATTTATAAACAACAGTTCGAGCTACGAATTTAACGGCGATGGGGGAGAGCTCCTCTTTGATCTCGCAGACAACCCCCTGTCGACCACCGCTTCTTCTTTGGACCCCCTCGTGATCGCGGGGCTTAACCAGGCTTCGCAGGATTTGAGCGGGAGTCTGTCTTCTTTTATCGACACGCCCTATTTTGACAGGATCAATGTCTCGATCCCCGCCGGTCTCACCGGCTGGTTTTCGACGGCCAGCCAGTCACTTTTGGGATCGGATGAGCTCGTCGCGCAGGAGTATTCCGAAGACGGCGTGCTTGAGACTCAGACCACTGCTGACCAGACCGTGACGCTCTTCAACGCGCAGAATAAGCCCGAATCCGTGCTGGATAAGGTGGGCAGGCTGCTCATTCAGTACTTTTACGATGAAGAGGGGCATCCTTCGAGGATCTACCTTAAGAACGCCCGGGATGTCCTGCCGGATGAGATCCTTCAAGCGAAAGAAGTGATCGAAACCCAGCGCGCGGCGGCGCTCCTGGCGTTGGCCAAGGAGAAAAATCTTGTTTACGATTCCATTTTCGCCACAGCCTCTACCCAGAAAGAGATCCTGGGGATAGAAAAGCTCAGGCTGGACGCCGCTTATATATCGATCCAAAATCTTGAGGTCCACGGCGCGGAAGCCCGGGCGCAAAAGGCCGATATTTTGTCCCAGGTCCAGGACGGCGTGAATAGCCTCCTCGGGTACGTCATTGACGTTTCCAAAAGCGAGGCCGACGCTTATTCAAGCCTAAATGTCCAGATAAAGGCGGTCTCGGACCAGATCGAGGCCGACTCCCAGGCCGCTTTCACGGAGCTCGCGGTCCAGGAAGCGATCCTTGAGAAGGAGATCCTCCGGCAGGAAGTGTCGCCGATCGTTTATGACTATTATAGGAGAATACTCGGGAGAGATCCCTCAAGCGAAGAGTATGAATTCTGGATCGAGAAAATTTCCTACGACAAACCGGGCGAAGTCATTAAAGTCCCCGCGAGCTCCCTTTATTTTGACGGGACCGGTGACTATCTCCAAGTTCCTGACAGTGCTTCAGTGGATCTCTCTGGGGGCACATGGACTGTCGACACATGGGTGCGGATCACGGACCTGGATGACGACGGAACGGTCTTTTCTCAGAACTCTTCCAACAATGTTGGCCGAGTGTCCCTCGAAACGGATGGATCCCAGTTGGAATTCCGGATAACCCAATCCGGGACAAATGTCCTGACCCTTCAGTCAGCCTGGAGGTCTCTCAAGGAAAACGTTTGGCACCACGTCGCCGTCCAGGAAGAGGGGGACAAGTACAGCCTTTTTATCGACGGCGTCGAAGTGGCCACTCTCCAAAGCACCTACCGGCCCCTGAATTATACGAATCCCTTTGTTGTGGGCGCGAAGAGCAGCGGTTACGGCTCGTTCCTCGGGTTTATGGATGATTTCAGGGTCTCTTCGGGCACGGCAAGATTCGCGCAAAATTTCACCCCTCAGAATGAAGTTTGTATCCCGGACGCGACTACGAGCCTTCTGATCAGATCGACGCAAGACGCTGTCGAAGATCTAAGCTTGTCCAGCCAGGCCATTACACTTTTCGGGAACACCCTGATCGACGGGACAAATTTTGCGGTCCGGCCCGTTACTGAGGCGCTCACCGTGGCTTTGAAGGAACACATAGAAGCCTTGCCAGAACTCCAGGAAAGAAAAGCCTATGTTCAAAACGTCAAAGCCAGCGTCATTGAAAAGGTAAACCATTACCTGTCGCTTTCGGAGTCTGAAAAAGAATTGTTCGCCTATTCTCTGGGCCTCTCCAAAGAGGATCTCATTCCGCTTTCACAGGCGGATACCCAGAGAATTCTTTCTTGGCTGGAAACCCGGTCGCTCCACTTCGGCCAGTCGGCCTTTTTATCGCTCGAAGCACTTCTCGACCAGAAGGGGATCCCTTACGCTCGGGAAGACATCGCTGAAAAAGCGATCCTGATCGACATCCTGTCGGGAGTCATCACCCCGCTGGATGAAGGCGACCTTGTCATTTCCATTTTCGCGCTCAATAAGGTCGCCAAGCTCTACGGTGTCAACCTCGCCGGCGCGCATCTCAACTACGAAGACCTCCTCACGATATTCCGAGCTGATCCGACTGCCCGCGTCATTGCCCACATCAACGGCAATCACTATGTCATTA
>CAZBAY010000010.1:0-10638 GCA_964489945.1 uncultured Planctomycetia bacterium | reverse complement strand
CCGCATCGTTGGAGGAGGCGACAAGCGCCGCGATCATGAGGTCCCCCGCCCGGTAATAGGCTCCGCGCGTCAACCCCGCCTTACTCGGCGCGACACCCCACGCGCGGGAGCTCACGTAAACGGGCTTATTCAAAGGCAGTTTCTCCAGCGCGATCAGGACCGTCATGACTTTGGTGGTGGAGGCGGGAGGCAGTTTCAAGTGGGGATTTTTGCTGTACAACATGCCTCCGTTCGAGGCGTTCATGATCACCGCGGACTTCGCGCTTACCACGGGGCCTGAACGGGAACGGGCAAACACCGGCGAAATAAGGAATAAAAGAAAAAGAAGGGCGAATAACGCGGAAAAACGCCTGCGGGGTCGGCTCATTCCCTAAAAGGGCATTCCCACATCGGCCTGAGCATCGTCATTGACGCCGAAGACCATTTTTTCATCCTCATAGAAAACGAAGCGGTCGGAATCTTTTCCGGGTGCGGGGCCAAAGGGCTCGACCTCGCTGCTGTCGATCGTAACGTTGGGACCCTTACGCACCTCTCCCGCAAAAGAAAGCGGGAGGAAAGCGGTTAGAGACAGGAGAAAAAACAAAAGCGCGGAAGCGATCGATCTTCTAAGGCTTTTCGGCTTCTTGTCCGAGGCGATCTTGGGGATCCCGTGCATCTTTCCAAAACGGTCCCGCGTGGTGCTCGTTTCGCGGGGCTTTTCAGCCTCAGGAACCTCCGCCATATTGTGGATGCTCATGTAAGCCCTGCGCTCCAGTTTGTTGAGCGATCGATGTGTAACCATTTCAATAGTTTATCATAAAATTCAGCTCTTGGCCGTGGAATAATTTTTGTGCTAAACTATTTTCATGCTTGAAAAAACCTGTGATGTCTGCGGCGGGACCGAACACGTGGAGATCGAGACGGTGACGAACGTCATGCCTCAGCCGGATGAGATGTTCCCCGTTCTTCTCTGCACCAAGCACAAAAAAGCGCTGCAGGAAAAGCTCCTCGACATCACGCTGGACTCGAACGGCAAGCTCAATTTCATCCTCAAAAAAAGCGCCACCTGACCTACCCCTCTCCACCTAGATAAGCGCTCTGGACCGCGGGGTTTTCCTCCATCTCCCGCGCGCTGCCCTGAAGCACGATCTGGCCCGTTTGAAGCACGTAGGCGCGGCTGGCCACCTTTAACGCCATGCGGGCGTTCTGCTCGACGAGCAGGATCGTCTTCCCCTGCGCGTGGATCTTTTCGATCATTTTGAATATCACGGAAACGAGCATCGGCGCCAGCCCCAGGGAAGGTTCATCCAGCAGCAGCACCGACGGCCGCGACATGAGCCCACGGCCGATCGCCAGCATCTGCTGTTCACCCCCCGAAAGCGTGCCCCCCCGTTGTTTCAGCCTTTTCTTTAATAGCGGGAAGATCTCGAAGATCGCGTCCATATCATTCCGGACGGCTTCTTTGTCTCTCCGGATATAAGCTCCGAGCTCCAGATTCTCCAGAACACTCAGGCGCTGAAAGATCTTCCGGCCTTCCGGGACGTGCGAGATGCCCAGCCGCACGACTTCTTCGGGCGAAGCGGCCGCGAGGGACTTCCCGCGAAATAAAAGGTCTCCCGAAACGGGACGCACGAGGCCTGAGATCGTTTTTAAAATGGTGGTCTTCCCGGCGCCGTTGGCGCCCAGGATCGCCACGATCTCGCCTTCCTTCACGAAAAGCGTGACGCCTTTCAGACAATCCACCTTTCCGTACCGCGTATGAACGTGCTTCAGCTCGAGCATTCCCTTAAGATTCCCCCAGATAGGCTTCGATCACTTTCCGGTTTTTCTGGATCTCGCCGGGGAGACCCTCGGCGATCTTCTGCCCCTCATCCATCACGACCACACGCTCGGAAAGCGGCATCACGACCTTCATATCGTGCTCGATGAGAAGGATCGTCACACCCTTTCGCTGGATCTTCCGGATGAGCTCGGCGATCTCCTCCTTCTCGCTCGGGTTCATTCCCGCCACGGGTTCGTCCAATAAAAGAAGTTTCGGGTGGCAGGCCAGCGCGCGGGCGATCTCCAGCCGCTTCTGGCTGCCATAAGGAAGAGAGGAGGCGATCTCATCCGCCTGATTCTCAAGGCCGATGAACCGCAAAAGCTCCATACTCTCCTCGAAGATCATCCGCTCCTCGCGATAGAGGCGGGGCGTCCTGAGGAACGCGTCAAAAAGACCGGACCGGGTGCGGGTGTGGAAACCGACCGCGACATTCTCGAGGACCGTCATGTCCTTGAAAAGGCGCAGGTTCTGGAATGTGCGGGCGACGCCCGCCCGGAGCACCTTGTGGCTCGGCAGACGATCTAGGCGGACCCTTCCCTCGTCAAAAAGCACTTCGCCCTCGTCCACCGGCGTAAGCCCCGTGATGCAGTTGAAAAAGGAGGTTTTCCCCGCGCCATTCGGGCCGATGAGGCCCACGATCTGGCCCAGCTCCACCGTTAGGCTCATCCGGTCCAGCGCCGCGACGCCGCCGAAGCGCTTGGAGACCGACCTCACCTCAAGAAGCGGCATCGCGCGCCTCCTTCCGCCCGGTTTGGAGCTCGCGCCGGATGAGCTGTCCTCCGAGGATCCCCTGCGGGCGGAAGATCATCATGAGGATCATGATGAGCCCGAAGATCAGCATCCGGTACGCCGCGAATTCTCTGAGGAGCTCGGGGAGAATGCCCAGCGCCAGCGCGCCGAGCGCCGCTCCCCAAATATTGCCCATTCCCCCGAGCACCACCATCGCCAGGATCAACACCGAAAGAATAAAATCAAAACTGTCGGGCGTTACGATCGTCTGTTTGGCCGCGAAGACGGAGCCCGCGACACCCGCGATGAAGGAGCTGAGGCCGAAGGCCGTGAGTTTCACCTGAACAACCGGGATGCCCATGCAGGAGGCGGCCAGCTCATCCTCCCGGATCGCGACGAGCGCGCGGCCGGTCTTGGAGTCGCCTAGCCGGAAAAGAAGGTACGCGGTGATCGCGAGGAGCACGAGTACCAAATAAAAATAAGGCGTAGGATTGACGGAAAAACTCCAGCCGAAAATTTTCGGGCGATCGATGCCGAGAAGCCCGTTCGGTCCGCCGGTCCACTGATCGAGGTTGTTGAACGCCAGCCGCACGATCTCTCCGAAACCCAGCGTCGTGATCGCCAGATAATCCCCGCGCACGCGGATCGAAGGAAGGGCGACGACAAAACCGAAGAACATCGACACGAGCCCCGCCGCCGGCAGACCCAGCCAAAAGGGCCAGCCCCAGTTGAGATTAAGGAGCGCGTAGGTGTAAGCGCCGATCGCGAAAAAAGCCGCGTAGCCGAGATTCAAAAGCCCGGCGGATCCCACGACGACGTTCAGCCCCATCGCCAGAAGCGCGTAGAGGCCCACGCTCGTCAGAAGATCGATGTGATAGGCGTTCTTGTCAATGAGGGGGAAAAACGCGAAGGGTAGGAGAAATAAAACCACCTGGGTGGAAAAGGGATGTCGCTGGCTGTGCCGGGCGATGGCGCGAAGAGGCATTGGGTTATACCTTATCTGGGAGGTTCTCGCCCATGATGCCGGAGGGTTTGAAGATCAGCACCGCGCCCAACAGCAGGAACGCGAAGACATCTTTCCACTCCGAGGATAGATACCCCGCGCCCAGAGCCTCAAAAACACCGAGGAGGATCCCTCCGAGCATCGCTCCGGGAATGCTTCCGATCCCGCCGAAAACCGCGGCCGTGAAAGCCTTCAGGCCCGCGACGTAGCCGTCATGGAAATTGATGCTGCCGTAATACATCCCGAATAGCGAACCACCCACCGCCGCCAGCGCCGACCCGATGATGAACGTTACGCGGATGATCCGGTTGACCGAAATACCCATGAGGGAAGCCGCCTCGGCGTTTTCAGCCGTCGCCCGCATCGCCTTGCCGAGCTTGGTATTTTTCACGAACCACGTCAGAAAAAACATGAGCCCCAGCGACGTGAGAAAAATAAGGATCTGGATGAGAGAGAAAGAGACCGACCCCCATTCAAAATGGAGATTCGGGATCACCTCGGGCACATTCTGCTCCTTCGAGCCGTAAATAAGCATGACGGCATTCTGCAGAAAAAAAGAAACCCCGATGGAGGTGATGAGCGCCGTGAGTTTCGGTGATCCGCGAAGCGGCTTGTAAGCGACTTTTTCTATCGTCGCGCCGACCACCGCGGAACCCAGCATCGAAAGGACCAGGAGCGAAACGAGCACCAACCAGAAAGGCGCGCCGAGAAAGACCGCGCCGAAGAGCCATATCACGGCCAGTGACAGGTGCGCGCCCACCATAAAGACGTCCCCGTGCGCGAAATTGATGAGCTGGATCACGCCGTACACCATCGTGTAGCCCAGCGCGATCAGCGCGTACACCATGCCGATCGTGAGGCCGTTCAGGACCTGCTGAAGGAAAAGTTCTATGGCTTGATTTCCTCGATAAAAAGGAATTTGCCGCTCTCGACCTTGAACACGCCGACGCTTTTGCCGACCGCGTCGCCTTTCGCGTCAAAGTTGATGACGCCAAGGATCCCGGAGAAATCCTTCGTATTTTTTAGTTCCTCCAAAACCGCTTTCCGGTCCTTCTTCCCCGCCCGCCGGATCGCGTCGATGAGAACGCTCGTCGCGTCATAGCCGTACGCGGAAAAAGACCCGATCTCGCCGTACCGCGCCTCGTAGCGTTTGATAAAATCCTCCGCTTCCGGCAGAGACTTCGGGTCGATGCCGAGCATGGTCGCGTAGGTGCCCTCGGCCACTGCCGCCGTCACGAGCTTGATAAGCGTAACGTCATAAACCCCGTCCCCACCCATCCAAGGCGCGCCGAGGCCAAGCTTGTCCGCCTGTTTAATGAGGAGCGAAAGCTCAGGATAAACGCCGCCGAAGAAAATAAGCTCGGGACCCGTCGCTTTGATGCGCGTCAAAAGCGGGGTAAAGTCTTTGTCTCCCTGCGTGATCCCGTCGTGGCTCAGCACGGTGCCGCCGAGACGTTTGAATGTTTTCTCGAACTGATCCGTCAATCCCTGCCCGTACGTCGTCTTGTCATCCACGATCGCGATACGCTTGAGGTTGAGCTTCGCAAAAACGAATTCAGCGGCCGCCGGTCCCTGCACATCGTCAGTAGCGCATACCCGGAAGAACGTGTCGAAACCCTGGCGCGAAATTTCGGGATTGGTGGACGCGGGGGTGATCTGCGGAAGCCTGCCTTCATGATAAATCGCCGAGGCGGGCTTGGTACAGCTGGAGTTGAAGTGCCCGACCACCCCCATGACGTCTGGATTGGCGACGAGCTTGTTCGCCGCGAGGACCGCCTGGGTCGGGTTGTGCTGGTCATCGAGCGCCAACAGTTTTAATTTGAACTGCCCAAAAACCGGGCCCTTGATATTCGCGTCTTCCACCGCCATCTGCGCCCCGTAGAGCACGCCCGTCCCCACATACGCCTGGTCGCCGGTGATCGGCGCGACAAAACCGATGAGCAGCGTATCTTCTTTCTTTACGGGTCCGCAGGAAACAAGGAAAAGAAATGTGAAGAAAGCGGCGGTAAAAAACCCGGACGCTTTTTTCACCGCTGGTTCCCCTGCCAGTCTTTTTCCGATAGGAGGAAAATAGCGCCACAACCCGCGCGCCCGCCCGCGTTCCCGGCAGGCTGGCCGAAAGTGTCCTCTTTCTCGTGGATCACGAGGCTACGCCCGCCCACGCTGTACTTGCCGCTCGCCAGCTTCAGGCCCGGGATCACAACGTTCAATCTTCCGGTCCCATTAGAGCCGATCTCAATATTACCGAGATCCCCCGCATGCGCCTTGCCAAACCCGTCCTTCAAAAGAAGACCGTGGGAAGCGCCGTCCGGATTGAAATGATCACCCGCGCCAAGGCCGTCCTCGCCGCAAAAACCAAAGTTATGGATATGGACACCATGACTGCCGGGTGTCAGGTGCTGTGCCAGGATCATGACACTCATGCCTTTCTCCGTGTCTTTGAGCCAGGCCCATCCATGCCTCTGCTGCGACCCTTTTGTGGTGTTCCGGATAATGGCGCCGCCCGTTTCCGCGAAGCAAACGCTTGCGGCGGAAAAAAGATAGACTGCCGTAATGAATAACGATAAAACTCTTTTCATTTCAGGTCTCCTCTCAGCTTAAGAAATTTGATTCTATCACTTCCCCCGTCATCCGCCAAATGGGAACGCGTGGAGCGGCTCGTAGAGCGGGCCTTCGGCCGTTAAGTGGCTTTTGTAAAGCGTGAGATGGCCCATCTGTGCTTTTTCGGCGGATGAAAAGGACAAGCGCTTCATCTCATGGACCAAGTGTTCAAAATTTTTCAAGCCCCTCACGCGGCCGATCGTGAGGTGCGCCGAAAAATCCCTTTCTTCCTTCGCGAATCCGCTCCCGGCCATTTCCGCCTCGACCGCGGCCGCGAGCGCTCTCAGTTCACTCTCCCCTTCATCGGCCCCGACCCACAGAACCTTCGGATGCCCCAGATCGGGGAAACCGCCCAAACCGGCACAATGGACAACAAACGGTTTTTGGCGGGCACAAAGCTTTTCTAGGGAATTTTTGATATGCGGAATTTGATCCGGCAAAGTGTTGCCGAGGAATTTCACCGTGAAATGCAGGTTGCCCGGATCGACCCATTTGACGTCCGCGCCCGCTTTCTTGAGGGAACTCAAAAGAACCTCGATCTCCCGCTTCAGGCCCTCGGGCAGATCAAGCGCGATGAAGCAGCGGACCGGCTTAGCGTCCATAAAAAAGGCCCCTGCTTTTTACAGGGGCCTTTTTGAAAACGTTAATTTTTGGATTACTGCTGGCTCGAGCTCATGGAAGACACGGAGCCGGTCAGATAAGGTTCCAGCGCCGACCAGGTCTTGGGGCCGACTTTCCCGTCCGCCTTCAAGCCGTTGTTGGACTGGAAGGTCTCGATCGCCCGCTTGGTCATCGGGCCCATCTTGCCGTCGATCCTTCCCTGATAGATCCCGGCGTTCTTCAACGCCGTCTGGATCTGCTGGTCGCGGCTCAAAGCCTGTGTCGTCGTCGAGGCCGGCTCGAGCGGAACGATAGGGGCGGAGGCCTGCGGCGTCACCGGGGACATCTCAATGGGAAGCACTTCGATCGCGGCCTGTTGGCTCGCGGTATTGGCCTGGGGAAGCTGGGCCAGCTCTTCCGTCGTTGCCAGCGTGTCAAAACCTGTTCCGGCGAAACCCTGGTCGGCGGCCTTTTTGCCGCAACCGGTGACCACCAATGCCAGACCTAAAAGAACCGCGAAACTGAAATGAGATGACTTCATTGTGACCCTCTTTTTTTTAATTTTTGAAATAATAAACTGCGCCGCAAAACATCTGACCGAGTATACTCCCGCCGGCGCGGAGCTGTCAAGCACGTGAATTTAACTAAATTTAAGCCCTGGATGTGACCCGGCTGATCGCGTCGCGCAGGACGTCCAGGGTAGGTGGTTTGGTGAGAAGGAGGTCAACGCCATGGGGTTTTTCCCCGTGGGCCTTCACCGTTTCGTGGAAACCGGTGAGCATGATAATGGGAGTGCGCGGCGACCGCTCCTTGATCTTAAGACTCAGCTGGTCACCTTTCATTCCGGGCATGGCCCAGTCAGTGATGACGAGGTCATACGTCCCGCCATTCAATTTTTCAAGGGCCTGGGCGGCGTCGGGCGCCGTCTCGACGGTGTGGACATCGGCCGCCAGATACTCCTTCACAAGCTCCACCACTTTCTCATCATCGTCCACCACGAGCACCTTAAGTCCGCGCCGCGTCCTCAGGTTTTTTTGTTTTGTGCCGGGAGCGGCCCCATCCTCTTTAAAAGAAGCCGGGTCCCGCCGCGGCAAGCGAATGACGAACGTGGTCCCTTTTCCGGACTCGCTTTCAACCTTGATCGTGCCTTCATGCCGCCGGACAACGCCGTACACCATCGCCAGGCCCATCCCCGTCCCGCTTTTGCCTTTCGTGGAGAAAAAAGGTTCGAAACAATGCCGGCGGACCTCCTCGGGCATTCCTTCTCCGGTGTCCGAGACCTCAAGGAGAACACCGTCCCCCTCCGGCCTTGTCCTGAGCGTGATCGTGCCGCCGGCCGGCATCGCGTCCACGGCGTTAAAAATGAGGTTCGTCAACGCGTCCCTGAGCGCTGACTCGTTCGCCGCGATCGGCGGAACTTTTTCCAGGTCTGTCTCAATGCGTATCGTCGCGTCACCCGCGAGCGCCTGCCCTTTCCATCGGGGTTCCGTCAATAGGACCGTCTGTTCGACGATACGGCTCACGTCCACCGGCACGAGCTTTTCGATCTTTTCCCGCTTGCGGTAAAACTCCCTGAGCTGGTTGACGAGGTTCACCGCGTCTTTCGCCGCAAGGTTCATCATGTTGACATAGTGGGTGAGTTTCTTCGTATCCTTGAGCTTCTCCGGGTGGCTGATCAAAAGTTCAGTGTAGCCCAGCACCGGCGTCAACGCGTTCGAGAAATCATGCGCGATGCCGCTGGCCATTTTGCCGAGCGCGCCGAGCCGTTCCTGCTCGATCGCGCGCAGCTGCGCTTTCTTCAGCTCCTCCCGCTCCCGGGCCTCGCGCAGCGCCCGGAACACCGAAAGCGTCAGGCGCGAGATGTGTTCTTTGAAAATATAATCCGTCGCGCCTTTTTTGATCGCCTCAATGACGGAATCCTCGTGGATCTCCCACGAGACAAAGATGAAAGGAAGGTCGGGGTTTTTTTCGCGGACCAGCTGGAGGGCCGAAAGGCCCTCAAAAGATTCGAGCACATAATCGGAAAGAACGAGGTGCGGGGAAAACTCGTCGAGCGCTTTTAAAAGATCGTCTCTTTCCCGGACACGGCGGAAAACGAAGACACCCGCCGTCCTTTTCAGCTCCTGCTGAATGAGGTCGGCATCCGCCGCGATATCTTCCAAAAGCAACACACGGATCTCGTCGGCCATGTTTTTAATTATACACTACGACGTTCGTACACTTTGTCCAAATGAAGGTGCCCCCAAAAACGCACGGGCTCCAGAGAAACCGGCTCCGCTTTGGCATATTTTTTCCCGAACGGTTTTTCGAAAAAACTGGGCTCGAAAAAGATGGCGGCGTATTCCCCCCCGCTGATCCGCCGGCGTGCCTCCTCGATGAGCCGCTCCCCCCGCTCCGGATCGCCGCCGCGAATGTCTTTGAGGAGCGTCGGATGCGCGTACGAACCTTTTCCCGCCAGCCGCGGCACATAGGGAAGGCTCGGCGCGTACACGTCGCCTTCGGCTTCGCGCATGCGTTGGACGGTTTTCTCCCCTGCTTCGTAAGACGCCTTTTGCGGGAGTCGCATCAAGGGATCATAAATGAGGAGCGCCAGCTGAATCGCGCATAGAGAATAAACCACAGCACTTTTCTTTTGCACGAGAAAAGCGCTCGCCGAAAGTCCTGAAACCACCGCGATCCACGCGTGCGCGGGAAAAAGAGCGTTCCTCGCCCCGCCCACGGGGAGACGGCCCAGCCACGACACGCCGAGCATCCCGACGGCCGCGCAAAGGTAAAAAAGTTTCGTTTGCTTCGAAATACCGGGATCTTTAATGAAAAAAAAGGCCAGCGCCATAGGGAACGCGACGGGAAGGCCCGCCAGAAGGTCCTTCAGCCAAAAACCCCAAACACGTTCGGCCATGATGGACCCGGCATGCTGGGCCGGGATCTTAAAAAGATAGTACGTGTACCAGCCGCCTGAAATATTTTCAAAATAAGCCGTCGTCAGACCGATGACCGCCGCGGCGGAGCCGATGAGAAAGAGCGCTCGCCACCGGTGAACGAAAATCGAATAAACAAAAAGCGGCAGGAAGATCGCCAAAGCGGTTTGTTTGGACAGGAACGCCAACCCCACACAGAGGCCGGCAAGCACGAGACCTTTCGACGTTTTCGCGAAGCGGATCATGGTGAGCGCGGCGAGCACCCAGAAAAGATAAAGCGACTCGACACGGGCGATGTCGTACCAGTCACGGTTGATCTTGTAGACGGCGGCGAGAAGCGCGGCGGCGGCGAGGGCGAGGTCTTTTCTCCCGGTTTCTTTTTTTACCATGAGATAAACCAGAAAAAACGCGCCAAGCGACGCGAGGACAGAAACAAGTCTTAGAGGGAAAAAGCCGACGCCGGAAATTTTCGCGAAGAAAGCTGAGAGATAAAAATAAAGGGGCGGGTAAACCGAAGGAATGTAATCCACCGTGGGCTCCGCGTAAAGAGCCTTGCCCTCGAGTATCCTCAGGACCTGCTCGACCAGGACCCCCTCATACAACTCAAGCTGGTAGGGATAGGCGATCCGGAAGATAACGACAAAACCATACACAACGAAAAACCAAACGCTCAGGGCCCCCAGGGCCCTGCGCGGCCATTCGGAAGGGAGCAATGCCAGTCTGTCTCTATCTGACCAGTTTGTGATGAGGCTTGCGCGGAGGATCGCTCACCGGTCGGGGTTCCACCTTGGGATTTTTCTCGAATTGCGGCGCGAGGTCCGCGTTGATCTTCGTGTATTCAGGGTCCGTTTCGATCTTCGACTCGATCGCGCCCACGGGGCATTCCGGCAGGCACAAGCCGCAGTCGATGCAGACAAGGGGGTCGATGATCATGAAGATCTCCCCTTTATAATCGCCCGCGTGGATGCAGTCCACCGGACAGACCG
>CAZBAY010000009.1:0-7746 GCA_964489945.1 uncultured Planctomycetia bacterium | reverse complement strand
ATCGGGACTCCCAAGCAGGGGGGAACGAGGCTCTTCTGCGTGAGCGGGCACGTGAACCGGCCCGGCGTCTACGAGGCTTCGGTCGGCGTCACCCTGCGAGAGCTCATCGAGAAACACGCTCAGGGAGTGCGCGGCGGCCGGAAGCTGAAGGCGGTGATCCCGGGCGGGATCTCCGCGAAGATCCTCACGGCCGATGAGATCGACGTCAGCATGGACTACGACAGTCTGAGGGGGGCCGGCACGATGCTGGGATCGGCGGGCGTCATGGTCATGGACGAAACGGTCTGCATGGTCAAGATGCTTTATTACGCGGCGAAATTTTTTGCCCACGAATCCTGCGGGCAGTGCTCGCCTTGCCGCGAGGGCACGGGGTGGGCGTTCAAGATCGTGAAGCGCATTTATGGCGGCAAAGGCCAATTGAAGGATCTCGACGCGCTTCTTTCCATCGCGAAGAACATGGAGGGGCGCACGATCTGTGTTTTCGCGGACGCAGCCGCATGGCCCATTCAAAGCTACATCACGAAATTCAGAAGCGAATTTGAAGACTACATTCATTCGGGAAAAGACGCGGCGCTCGAAGCCGCGACCCACTAAATGGCCAATATCACGATCGACGGCAAACCTTACACGGTAAAAGACGGCATCACGATCATCGAGGCCATTGACCAGGCGGCCAAGACGGATCTGCCGCGTTACTGCTATCATCCCGGCCTTTCGATCGCGGGGAACTGCCGCATCTGCCAAGTCGAGGTCGAGAAGATGCCGCGCACCGTGATCGCCTGCAACACGCGCGTCGCCGAAGGCATGGTGATCCATACGCAGTCCGCGAAAGCCAAAGAATCCCAGAAAGTCGTTTTGGAATTTCTTCTCGCGAACCACCCGCTCGACTGCCCGGTCTGCGACCAGGCGGGGGAATGCAAGCTCCAGGACTACTACATGGATTACGGCGTCTACGACCCGAAATTCGACGAGCTCAAGGTCAAAAAGACGAAGAAAGCTTTCCCGATCGGACCGACGATCATGCTTGACCAGGAGCGCTGCATCCTCTGTTCGCGTTGTGTGCGCTTCGCCGATGAGATCACGAAAACGAGTGACTTTGGCATTTTCAGCCGCGGCGACCATTCCCAGCTCGACATTTATCCGGGCAAAGAGCTCAACAATAAATATTCGGGCAACGTCGCCGACATCTGCCCCGTGGGCGCCCTGACCGACCGGGATTTCCGTTTCAAGGTGCGCGTGTGGTACCTCGGCGCGCAGGATTCCGTGTGCCCCGGCTGTTCGCGCGGCTGCAACATTTCCCTCCAATACGAAAAATCGCGTCCCTATCATTTAAAAGAAGAGCGCGTCATGCGCTTGAAGCCCCGCGATAATATGGAAGTCAACAAGTGGTGGATCTGCGACGAAGGGCGTTACGGCTACAAGCCCATCGACTTTAACCGGCTGAAGCAAGTGAGTGTGCGGAATAACGGCTCAAGCGGAGAGGGTTCCTGGCTGCCCGCGCTCGAAAAAACCGCCTCGTTCCTCAAGCCGGGAAGCGCGAAGGGCGCCTGGGCGCTCATTACTTCGGCCCAGTACACGAACGAGGAGCTCTACCTTCAGAAAAAACTTTTCAGGGATTTTCTCAAATGGAGCGACGCCGGCTTTTTCGCGCCGGGCCAGGAAGGGTACGAGGATGATTTTCTTTTAAAGAAAGACAAAAATCCGAACACCGCAGGCGCGTCTCAGATCTTTAAACTTGGCGCCTCCGAAAATATCACGCCGATCATTGAAAAAGCCAAAAAGGGACAGATCGAAGGGCTTTTCATTTTCAATCAGGACCTCGCGAAGCTTTACGGCGCCGAGGCGCTTCAGATGATCCGTAAGAGAGTGAAAACGATCATTTATGAGGGTCCGAACGAAAATGCGACGGCCGCCGCGGCGGACCTCGTCCTTCCGAGCGCGTCCTACGCCGAGAAGGACGGGACCTTCACGAATTTTGAGGGAAGGGTCCAGAGAATTAAAAAAGCGCTCGAGCCTTTGGCGGGCTCAAGGCCGACATGGCAGATCCTATTGGACCTTGCCGCGCTCCTCGGCCAATCATGGGCCTACAAAAAGCCGGAAGATATTTTCAATGACCTGGCGCGCGAGAACGACGCGTTCAGGGATATGAGTTATAAGAAGATCGGAAGCCAGGGGGCGATGTGGGGCAAGAAATAAAATGGTGATGGATTTCGCGATCAAAGGCGTTCTGGCGATGCTCTTCCTGGGCGGGATCTTGAACCTCGCGGGGCTTCTGACCTGGGTCGAGAGGAAGCAGAGCGCCGTCATGCAGGACCGCGTCGGGGCCAACCGCGCCTGGATCGAATTTAGGCCCAAGTGGCTTTTCTTCCCTATCAATCTGCTTCTGCGTCCTTTGAACGTCTTAGGTCTTTTTCACGCGCTCGCCGACGCGGTGAAGATGTTCACGAAAGAAGATTTCATGCCGGAGGGCGCGGATAAATTCCTCCACACGCTGGCTCCCATCCTCTCGGTGACGTTCGCGCTTTTGGCTTTTTCCACGATCCCGTTCGGGGATGTGCTTAACATAGGCGGCCGCGCGATCAATCTTCAAGTCGCGGACGTGAATGCGGGAATGCTTTTTATCTTCGCGATGATGTCGCTCGGCGTGTACGGCGTCATTCTCGCGGGGTTCGCCTCCAATAATAATTACGCGTATCTTGGCGGCATGCGCGCCGCCTCCCAGATGCTTTCGTACGAGATCACGATGGGGATCTCGATCATGGGAATCGTGCTTTCCTACGGGACATTGAGTTTGCAGGAGATCGTACGCCACCAGGGTGGCACATTTTTTGGGTGGCTTCCCGCGTGGGGAGTATTCGTTCAGCCTTTTGCCTGCATTCTCTTCATGGTCGCGGCGCTCGCCGAGACCAAGCGCGTGCCGTTCGACCTGCCGGAAGGGGAGTCGGAGATCATCGGCTACTTTGTGGAATATAGCGGCATGAAATTCGGGATGTTTTTCCTGACGGACCTCGTGGAAACGGTGCTTGTCGCGTGCCTTATGACGACCTTTTTCTTCGGCGGCTGGCAGGTGCCTTACCTGCGGCCCGACGGCTTTCATTTTCCGGGCGGAAGCGTCTGGCTGATCACGCATGGGTGGGTGATCGCACTCGGCGTCATCGCCTTTATGGTGAAGGTCGCCATCTTCAACTGGTTCTTCATGTTGATCCGGTGGACCTTGCCGCGTTTCCGCTATGACCAGCTGATGCACCTGGGCTGGAAGATCCTTTTTCCGTTGTCGCTTATCAACGTGCTTATTACGAGTCTCATCGTGGTCTGGAGGGCCCCATGATCCAGACCAAAGTTATCAAACGAAAAGAGCTGAGCTTTTTGGACCAGACGTACCTGCCGGCGGTTTTTTTGGGTCTTTGGATCACGTCGAAACATTTTTTCCGCAATTTCTTTTTTCAATCGTTGCATCTGGTCGGGCTTTTCAAGAATATCCGCGGTTCGGTCACTTACCAATACCCCGAGGAACAGCGCCCGCTATCAAAGAGGACGCGCACCCGGCACCGCTTGACCCAGCGCGAGGATGGAAGCCCGCGCTGTGTGGGCTGCATGATGTGCGAGACGGTGTGCCCGGCTCGCTGCATCAATATCGTCGCCGGTGAACACCCCGACCCCAACATCGAGAAAGTCGCTGTCTCGTTCGATCTGGACCTTGGCATGTGCGTCTACTGCGGGTTCTGCGTCGAGGTCTGCCCCGAGGACGCCATCCGCATGGACACGCAGATCCTCGACATCGCCGCCTACAGCCGCCAAGAGATGAAGCTCGACATCAAAGAACTTTTGAACCCCCGTTCCACTCCCGCCTACAGCCGCAAGAACGGCAGCCATGCAGATCGAGGTTGAAGACAATCCCAATTGCCGGGGGAGTGAGCAGTTCGTTTTCAGGGAGCTTGAGCCGCCGAGGCTTATTCGGGGTATAAAGATCACGGAGCGGGGAAAAGAGATCTCCTGCGAAGTGACCGGGGTGGAGAGCGAGAGTAAATTTGTTCCCGCCCGCGTCGTGAAGATCGCCGATTCTGGGGCCGGATTCGCGTATCTTATTTATGGGGGGGCGTGGGGGATACGCATACGGCCGGAAACCCACGGCGGGGAAGCGTGGGATCTTTCAAATAAACACCAATGGGGCGAACCCTTTAAAATTTACGGCAGTGAGGAGGATCTGATCTATGTGGCAGAAGATCGGTAAGGTTTCGGATATTCCGCAGGACGGGGGGATCGTCGTGGAGGTGGGCGGCCAGCAGGTCGCGGTCTTCAAGGCGGGGGACAAGTTCTACGCGATCGACAACATTTGCCACCACCAGGGCGGGCCGCTGGGCGAGGGGTATCTCGACGGCACCACCGTCACCTGTCCCTGGCACGCGTGGACGTATGATGTCGCTACCGGAGATTGCCAGTCCGTACCCGGCGTGAAGCAGAAATGCTTCAACGTGAAGGTCGAAGGCGACGACGTCCTTATTGAGGCTTAAAAAGGGGCTTGGCCCCTTTTTAAAGGTGGGGGTCGGTTTTTAGGAGGTAGTTCCGTACGTAGTCGGCAACGCCTGCTTCGAGGTTCCTGAAGGAATCGGGACAGCCGGCGCCGAGAAGCTTGGCCGGGTTGGATTGGGTGAAGTACTGGTACTGGTTCCGGATCGACTCGGGCATTTCGATATACTCGATTTTTTTGGGTTTTCCCATCGCCTTGAAAAGCGCTTCCGCCAGGTCGTTCCAGGTCTGCGCCCTCCCGGTCCCCAGATTGTAGATCCCCTTCCATTTCGGATTATTGAAGAACCACACGAGTGTTTCCACCGCATCCTTTGCGTAAATAAAGTCCCTTTTTTGCCCCCCGTCCGGGTATTCATTTTTATAGGACTTGAAAAGGCGCATTTTTCCGGTATCGCGGATCTGGCCGAAGCCCTTGTGGACGAGGCTGCGCATCTCGCTTTTGTGGTATTCGTTCGGGCCATAAACATTGAAAAAACGGAAGCCGGTGATCTTTTTGTCATAGCCGTTCTTCAGCGCCCACACGTCAAAATCGAGCTTCGACTGGCCATAAGGGTTGAGGGGCTTCAGGCGGGGAGTGAGCGCGTCATCATCTGAAAAGCCGAGCTCGCCCGCTCCGTAGGTCGCGGCGCTGGACGCGTAAGAAAAGTAAGCCTGGTTGGCGACAGCCCATTCGGCGAGGCGCCGGGTGTATTCAAAATTGTTCTTCTCGAGGTAGGTTACATCCCGCTCGGTCGTGTCGGTGCAGGCGCCCATGTGGAAGATGGCCTTGATCTTGCCGCACCACTCATTTTTTTCGAGCCGGCTTAAAAAGTCGTCGGACTCGAGACAGTCCGTGAATTGGCGTTTCTCGAGGTTCTTCCATTTGGGGGAATTTCGGGCTTTTTGATCTACAATAAGCAGACCCCGTTCCCCGAGATCGTTCAATCTCGCCGCCAAAACGCTTCCAATAAATCCCGCTCCTCCGGTAATCGCGATCATCGGAACATCTTAGCACAGGGGCTCCTATGAGACAAAAAATAAATGTGCGTTATTAGTGGGCCAAGTTTCTCATGGTTGTACTTGTAACCATTTGTAAATAAACGAGTTATGAGAAAACAAAGAGGTCTTGAAAATTTGAATTCGCCCGAATTTACCATGTATACTTTTGAATAGGATTGATAAGGATTAATAGCTTTTTATGATGGTGAATTATGACCGCGCAACGCAATAGCGTCCTGAGGCCTATAAGTCTAGTATTAGCACTTTCATTTTTGCTAATGGAAGTCGCGCAGACGGCTCCTATTGACGTGTCCGCGCAAGCTCCCTCCATGGCGGTTCTCGTCAACGAGCCGACCCGTTTTGAGACTCCGCTTGAATTTACGGCCCTTCGCGAGATCCATAAAGGCACTGCCGGTGTTTTTATCATCCATATCCAGGACCCGCATTCCAATCTGAGCGGCCAGCAGAATCTCGCCGGCGCGCTGGACCGGATCATGACGCAATACGGTGTTTCGCTTGTTCTCTCCGAGGGGGGCGCCGATGACTGTTCACTGACTGATCTCAAAAAGATCGCCCCGCCCGAGGTCTGGAAGCGCCTTGCCAAAAGCTATCTGATGCAGGGAAAGATCACCGGCGAAGAATACTTGAATCTCACATCCGACCACCCGATGAAGATCATCGGGCTTGAGGACATCATGCTGTATCTCAAGAGCGTGCAGAGCTACGCGGACCTCGCGGACAAGCGCGCCGAGATCCTTGATTACCTCAAGGTCATCCGCGGCGCTCTATCCCAGCTGAAGCGCAGGCTCTATCCGTCCGAACTCACCGCGTATGAGGAGAAAAAGAGGGCGAACGGCCCGGCGAACGGGGGGGACAATTTTGAGGCCGGTTTCCGTGAGTTGATGGAACTGGCGCGGGTCAAAAATGTCGACCTCGGCGAATTTCCCAACGTGATAAATTTGATCGAGCTCCAGCTGAAAGAAAAGCTCATTAATTTCGATCTGGCGAATCTCGAACAGGCGGACCTGGTGGAGGAATTATCGAAACGCGGCGGCGGGGAGGACCTGAAAACCTTCCTTGAAAAGAGCGGCCGGATGAAAGGCGCGAAAGCTTCTCAGTTCACCCACTTTCAGAACACTTTAAATATTGCCCGGGAAAAGGGGATACTCATGACAAAGTACCCCAACCTTGTCCGCTACGGCGAGTACCTGAAGGATTTCTCCGATCTTGACCTCGACCAGATCCTCGAAGAGCTCGCCGGAGCGGAGGACAAGGTTTATCTTTCGCTTCTTGCGTCCGAGGACCAGAGGCTGGTCCGCGCGATCGACCGTTATACGGCCCTCCTGCAGACGGCTTACAACATCCAGATGAGCACGAGCGACTTCGCTCTTTTCAAAGCCAACGAGCCTGATTTTGGGACGATCCCGTACCTGGCGTTTATCAATCGCAAGCTTGCCGAAGAAGGTTACTTCGGGGACCTCATCCCGTACAAAAACCTGATGGAGAAAGGCAAGGCCTCGCTGGAAGCTTTCTATGACTCAGTGACTCAGCGCGATTTCGCGTTCATTGAGAACACGGAAAAAATTTTGAAGGCTGAAAACCAAAAGGTCGCCGTCCTTATTTCAGGAGGGTATCACACGCCGCATTTGAAAAAACTCTTCAGAGAGAAAGGCTACTCTTACGCGGTCCTGACGCCCACCGTGACGTCCGAGACGAACCAGGCCAAGTACGAGAAGCTTCTCATATCGCCGATCCGGCCTGAGGTAAAGAAGGTCGAGATGGCCCAGGGCGAGCGGCGCGCGGAAAAGTCTTTGAGCGCGCTGGAGAAGGATCTCGCAAAGCCCAAGAAAAGATCAGAAGGTGTGCGCGCGGCGCTTGTTAATCTTCAGAAGGCGATCACGGAGCTTGAGCCAGTGCGCCGGGATGCTTCGATGAGCCGTGAAAACGTGCAGTTGCATCTCAGCCAAGTTCTTTTATACCAATCCAAGCTGGAAGCGCTGAACGACCTTGTGACTACGCTGGAGGCCGAGAAATCGGCGAATCAGCCGGAGATCAAAAGCTGGAAAACCCAGATGCGGGAGATGAGCCGGGGGCTTGAGGTCAGCCGTAAGACATTGGAGGACATGCTGAAGAAGGCCCGCGCCGAGATCCCGGCGGCTGTTCCCGTCCTGACTCCCGCCGGGCCCGGCGCGAGGATGGCGTTCGATGAGGGCGAATTCGAGGACGATGACGCCCCCGATC
>CAZBAY010000008.1:0-2011 GCA_964489945.1 uncultured Planctomycetia bacterium | reverse complement strand
CAAGATAAGGTCGCGATCGTCACCGGCGCCAGCCGCGGCATCGGCCGGGAGATCGCGCTTCTTTTTGCCCAAGAGGGGGCCACGCTCGTGATCACTGCCCGGAACACCGTCCTTTTGGAGTCGCTAGCGGGGGAGATTCGGGCGGCGGGCGGGGAAGACCCCCTCATTTTCGCGCTGGATGTGAAGGATGCCGCAAAAGTCGAGGAGCTCGTGGACAAAACCCTTGACAAATATAAGCATATTGATATACTCGTCAACAATGCGGGCGTCACGCGCGACGGTTTGTTCGTCCGGATGTCCGAAGATGATTGGGATGAAGTACTTAGCACCAATCTGAAAGGCACGTTCCTCTGCATGCGGGCCGCCTCGAAGGTCATGATGCGGCAGCGGGCGGGGAGGATCATCAATATGGCGTCGGTGATCGGTTTGACCGGAAATGCCGGCCAGGCCAATTACGCCGCCAGTAAAGCAGGCATCATCGCGTTGACGAAGTCGGTAGCCAAGGAGCTTGGCTCCCGGAATGTGCTGGTGAACGCGATCGCTCCCGGTTTTATTGAAACCGAGATGACACAGGCGTTGAGCGACAACGTCAAGAACGCGATCTTAAGGTCCATACCGGCGGGCTGTTTTGGCAAGCCGATGGACGTCGCGAAAGTCGCGTTATACCTGGCATCGGATGAGAGCAGTTTCATCACCGGGCAGGTCATCACCGTCGATGGCGGCATGGTGATGTGAGGCAAACCAAAAATTAAGGGCTAAAAGGAGGGACCGATGTCCGATGTCGCACAGAAGGTGAAAGGAATCATCGCTGAACAGTTAGGCGCCAAGATCGAGAACGTGACGGAAACCGCGTCATTCGTCGATGATCTCGGGGCTGACTCGCTGGACACGGTGGAACTCGTAATGGCCCTTGAAGAGGAATTCAGCATTGAAATTCCCGACGAGGACGCTGAGAAGATGTCCAACGTCGGCGAGGCCGTCCGCTATATCGAGGAAAAGGTCACCAAGGCCTCCAAGTAAGAACCCCCTGGATGTCTTTCCCGCGCGTTGTTGTTACCGGCGTGGGGGTAGTCACCCCGGTCGGTAACAACGCCAACGATTTTTGGAAGTCTCTCACCGAAGGCAAGAGCGGGGTTTCAGGCATTTCCGCGTTTGATCCCCAGCATTTTGACTGCCGTATCGCAGGCCAGGTAAAAAATTACAACCCTCTCGACGCGATCCCTCCCAAAGAGGCCAAGCGGATGGAGCTGTTTTGCCAATTCGCCGTCTCGGCCGCGAAGGAAGCCATCACGGACGCGCGTCTCGACATGTCGAAGGAAGACCCTTTTGAGGTCGGCGTGGTCGTGGGGTCCGGAATAGGCAGTCTTAGCATCATCGAGCGGACTCATTCCCTATACCTGGCCAAAGGCCCCGATAAATTCTCTCCCTTTATGATCCCGATGCTCATCATCAACATGGCGGCCGGGTGGATCTCTATCCTACACAACTTGAAAGGACCCAATCTCGCGGTTGTTACGGCCTGCGCGACGGGAACGCACTCGATCGGCGAGGCGTTCCGCATGATCCAGCATGAGCAGGCGAAGGTCATGGTCGCGGGAGGCACGGAAAGCGCCATCACGCCGCTCGGAATAGGCGGATTCTGCGCGCTGAAAGCCCTTTCCACCTCGCGAAACGACCGTCCCGAGGAAGCGTCGCGGCCTTTTGACAAGGAACGCGATGGTTTCGTGATGGGCGAAGGCGCGGGCATCGTCGTTTTGGAAGAGCTCGAGCACGCCAAAAAGCGCGGCGCGACTATTTACGGTGAAGTAGTGGGCTATGGCCTGAACGGCGACGCTTACCACATGACGGCTCCTGATCCGCAAGGCGAAGGGGCGGCGCGCTGCATGACGCTCGCGCTGAAAGACGCCCGGATGAAGCCAGAGGAAATTTCTTATATCAACGCCCATGGCACTTCGACCGACCTGAACGACAAGATCGAGACGCTCGCCGTGAAGACTGTTTTCAAGGACCA
>CAZBAY010000007.1:0-5350 GCA_964489945.1 uncultured Planctomycetia bacterium | reverse complement strand
CAGCGATCCGTTCCTTGGCGGAATCCACCTTAGGCTTGTTCACGCTGGAAGTCCCGTGGATGATCTGGCGCTGGAGGTTGGAGAAATCCACAACATCAAAATCAATGAGCCCGAGCGTCCCCACCCCCGCCGCAGCCAGGTAAAGCGCCGCCGGTGACCCCAGCCCCCCGGTGCCGATCAATAGCACCTTGGCAGCTTTTAGCCTCTCCTGACCCTCCACCCCCACTTCGGGCATGATCAGATGCCTGCTGTATCTTAATATCTCATCTTGGGTTAGAGACATTTATCTCCCCTAAAAATAAACCACATACTATTGATTTTACCAGTTTTACCCCCCTTTAGGCAATCCGCCCGATCGAATTTATTCTGAATCAACTTTTTGGAACATAAAGATATTCTTCGCGGGCTGGTAGGCCAAGTTTTGCGGCGGGCGCTTTAAAAACATACGCGCTTTTTTGTCTTTCGTAATATCTCCCCATCGTCAGGTTATCCCACCAAAACCATTCACGATCCAATACTCCCCCGTATAGGATAAGGGGCCTGTCTGGGATCTCCTCTTCGTTCGAGCTGACCGTCTTTGCGGTAAGAAAAATGCCGCCGAACTTCCGCTCGCTCAAGGCATTCCGCAGCTCATTCAGCAGCCGATCCCGCACCGGGCCCTCGCGGCTTCTTAGAATATCCCAGATGGGAACAGCATAGGCACACTGCTTTTTTCCGGCCAAAACGGTCAAATAGCTGTGAAAAGGGGCGAACACATCACCCGGCACACTTTTCATAGCTTCAATCAGTTGTGCGTTAGCCTCCCGATGCGCCTTCCGTGGAATTATCGAAAAAGGATCATAATAAAACTTTGTGAGCTGTAAGATGCAGATGCCATAAAAAAGAGTTTGTAATGCTTTCTTTTTTATAGGCCGGTTGATCGAATTAATTTCCTCCGTAAATAAGCCCATTCCCAAGCCCATGAATAAACTCATCATCGCGCACGCGGGCAACAATACATTGAAATCCCCGACATGCATCCTCAAGATCCAGGAAGCCGACAGCATTCCAAGACCGACCATACTATAAAAAAGGAATTTCTCTCTAGGCGCCTCGAGATAAGAGACTAGGAGATAATAAGAGGCGGCCACGCATGCTACCGGCATTGTTGTGAATAAATCACGGGTCCAAAAGGTGAAAACTGCCTTGATATTGTATATGTGCTCAGCGGGCTGCTGAAATACATAGAAGAAGTACCAACCGTCATGCAATCGATCAAAGATCAATGTCCCCAAGGACAGCGCCACAAGAAGGGGGGCAATAAAATAAAGCACAAGTTTTCTGTGAGCAGCAAGAGCATAGATCAAAAAAAACAAGGATACAAAGAGAGCGCTCTGTTTTGTCAGAAAAGCAAATGTTATCAAAATACCGGCTGCAGCATATCCCATTCTTGAGGCATAAAATCGGAGACAGTACATCGAGGCGAGAAGAAAAAAATTGAAAAGAGCGTCTACCCTGCCAATGTCAAAACACATGCCGGTAAATTTATAGAGCGCGGCATAAAATCCACAGGAAATGATACCCAAGAAAGGGCTTGCGGTTTCCTTTTTCACAATTTGATAAATGATAAAAAGAGCCCCCAGAGACGCCAGGACTGAAACAAGCCGGAGAGAAAAAAAACCTGATCCCGTTAGTTTGAAGACAAAAGCGGACAAGTAAAAATAGAGGGGCGTATAAATCGCGGGGACAAACTCTAAGGACGGGGCGACATAGATCTGTTTTCCGGAAACGATCCTTGTGATCGCATCCAAACCATAACTTTCAAGCCAGCTTATCGTATATGGAAAATGGATTCTCCGCACGACAACGAAGCAAAACACAAAAATGTAGAAGACCGCAACGGCAAGCAGTAAAAATCGAAGTTGCCTTGACAGCAAACCGAACACCCCGTCTTTCATACCCTCCGTCCCTTTAGCGGGCATTTGGACCGGTGACGGCACCTTGCTTTTTTGGTACGTAAAAATAGGCCGGGCGAAGTTGTCGCTTTCCCCAAACCTCACTATTTAAAACCTTGAGATCCTCCTTTTGTAACCGCAGTTGGTAGCTCTGTTCCATCCCCGCGTCCAGCCACCAGAACCAATTAGGATCTTTCCGCCAGCCGAGCATGCGGGGCTCCCGGAGCCTCCGATGGGGTAAGACGACAGCCGTAAATCGTTGATTCTTGAAATCCTCACTGAGCTGCTTCAGTAATTCAGCGTGAAGAGCTCCCTTGGGGCCGCTGAAGACATCCCATAAGGCATGACCGTCCGCGAAACCCCGTTTACCAGCCAAGATGGGAGCAAAACTGGCTAGGGGCATGAAAATATCGCCTTTTTGCTGCCGCAAGGTTTCGATCAAACGACTCGCATTTTTCAGATCGTTCCTTGAAGGGATGTAAGTTCCTAAAGCGTAATGTAACGGTGCGAAAGAAATAAGAGCGCACAGGGAAATCACAACCTTCATGGCTCGCCGCTCCGATTCGAGGCTGGCTCTGCCAGCCAAAAGGAGTAACCGTTGGATGCCCAATCCAAAGAGAATGGCCACCATTGCATAAACCGGCAGGAGAACATTGGCATTCCCCCCTATGTGGAGCCTGGATACCCAGGAGCACAACACCATCCCCAAGCACATTAAGGCGTAAAAAAATCGTGTCATTTTTGGATTGTCCACGGCTGGGAGCAAAAGGAAGCTGAAAGAAAAAGCTAAGGGCACGGATAAGCGGCCAAGCAGATCATCCTTCCAAAAACTGATTCACGCCGGCCCGTAGAAGGGACGCCCGGCGGGGCTTGAAAAAATATAGTAATAATACCAGCCTTCATGAATGGCATTTAAAACCGACAAAGATGATATTGAAAAAATACAAAATATTCCCACGAGCACGACGCCGAGCCGCCCCTCAGCCATGAGGCAATAAAATAGCAGGGGTGCCGCGATAAATAGCGCCGTTTGTTTTGTCAAAAAAGATAGTGACAATAAAATTCCCGCTAGAACATAGCCGGTCAGCGACCGATTGAACCGAATCAGATAAATGGATGCCAATATCAAAAGAAGAAATAGAGCATCCACTCTTCCTACATCAAATACGGTAAGCAGCGCCCCATGCGTTGCGGCTAAGAGTCCCGATGCCGCTATGCCGGCGAACACGCTGTCCGTTTCTTTTTTTACAATGATATAAACGAAGAAAAAACAGCCTAGGGACGCCAACAAAGAAACAAGCCGAAGTGAAAACAAAATCTGCCCCGTGACGGCAGACACCGCAGCTGATACATAAAAATAAAACGGGGGATAAACACTCGCCGTCCATTCCACTGAGGGCGGCGCATAGATCTTCAAACCGGAAAGAATTCGCCAAACCACTTGGGCGGCATAGTGCTCCATGCTTATTAGGGGCAACTGGAACCATATTCGCCAAAGCGCTGCATACAAAAAATAAATTAAATAAAAAAACGAGAACGCAACGAAAGCCACTTGAAAGATCTTTCCAAGATCAATTGAGCGCCTCAGCATCCCCTCCTCTAGCGGCCTAACCGCTTCTTCCAACTGGCAACAATTTCCTCAAAAATATCGTCGAGAGCCTTTGTGGCGCCCCATTCCGGGTAGTGTTGCTTCATTTTCCTAAGATCCGAAATATAGCAGATATGGTCCCCCTCCCGGTTTTTGTCGATGTATTCGGATCTCATGGGCTTGCCGGTGATGCGGGAAACCATGTCGAAGGCTTCCAGGATCGAGCAGGAATTTTCACGGCCGCCGCCGAGGTTATATACTTCGCCAATGCGAGGCTTTTCGATGAAAGCCTCAATGAACCGCGCGATATCGAAAGAATGGATATTGTCGCGCACCTGCTTTCCTTTATATCCGTAGATCTTGTAGACTGTTCCATCCAGATTGCACTTCACCAAATAACTCAGGAAACCATGAAGCTCCACCCCCGTGTGATTCGGCCCCGTGAGGCACCCCCCGCGCAGACAACAGGTTTTCATCCCGAAATAGCGGCCATACTCCTGCACCATCACGTCCGAGGCGACCTTGCTGGCCCCGAAAAGAGAATGCTTGGACTGGTCGATCGAAAAATCCTCGGGGATCCCGTTCAAATACTTCGCATCATCGTAGTCCCAGCGCTTTTCGAGCTCTTTCAACCGGATTTGATTGGGGGCATCCCCATAGACTTTGTTGGTGGACATATGAACAAAGGCCGCGTCGGGAGAAAATTGCCGTGTAGCTTCTAGAAGATTTAAAGTCCCGGTAGCATTGGTATCAAAATCGTCGAACGGGATCTCAGCGGCCTTGTCATGGCTAGGCTGGGAAGCACAGTGAACAACCGCGGCAGGTTTCAGCGTTTCAAAAAATTGCAGGATCCCCTGCCGGTCGCGGATATCCAGCTCGTGATGTCTAAAATGCTTAAGGGAGGCCTCGAGCCGCTTCTGGTTCCAGCGCGTGTCGCCCTGCGGGCCGAAAAAAACCGCTCGTTGGTTATTATCGATGCCGTGGACTTCCCAACCCAACCCATCAAAATAAGCGCACACTTCAGAACCGACCAATCCTGAGGAACCCGTCACCAATAATCGTTTCATTCCACTCCCCTTATTCTTAGAGTGTGAACAGCCCGTACCACACTGTCGGCTGCCCGTTTCACCTCAGCTCCCGTATTAAAACGCCCCAGTCCAAACCGGATGGCGCATCGCGCCAGCTCATCGCCCATTCCGAGGGCTCGTAAAACGTGGGACGGCGCGGGGCTCGTCGATAAACACGCGGAACCGGATGAAACCGCCAGACCCGGGAGCTTTTTCATCAACGTCTCAGCCGGCACCCCCGGAAAAGACACGTTCAGATTATTGGGGAGGCGTTTGTTTTGGCTGCCATTAATCACCGCGTCCGGCACACCTTTCAATATTTTATCACGAAGTCCGTTCCTTAATCGCTCAACTCTCCGCGATTCGACCGAAAGCACGCGCCGAGCGATCTCGCAGGCCTCGCCGAAACCTACGATTCCCGGCACATTGAGCGTCCCGGACCGTAAGCCCACCTCGTGACCTCCCCCGTCAAGAAGCGGTAGAAGAGAAACCTGCGGTGACCCTTTCTTGCGGACATACAGCGCGCCGACCCCTTTCGGGCCGTAGATCTTGTGGGAGCTGAAAGCGAGGTAATCCAGATTCCAATCCAGCACCCTCAGGTTCACGCGTCCCACCGCCTGAGTGCCGTCCACCAGCACTTTCGCACCGGCCAGATGAACGTCGCGCGCGATCTGCTCGACCGGATAGATCGTGCCGACTTCGTTGTTCGCCCCCATAACGCAGACGAGATCGACCTTCTCCCGCAACGCAGCCTGAAGACT
>CAZBAY010000006.1:0-1979 GCA_964489945.1 uncultured Planctomycetia bacterium | reverse complement strand
CCATTTGGCATAGCGTCGTCACTTTACCTATGAAAAGGGGTTCCGCGGTGAGTTTTCCGGTCGTCAAAAAGATCATCGCCGAACCGATGAGAATAATGAACTCCCGCGTCAGCACGGGGATCGTCACCCACGCCGGAATGCGGATGGCCTCCGGCAGGTGACTCATAAAAGAAAGCGATAGAAAACCGCTGAGGAGCAGAAGCTTGTCGGCCACCGGATCAAGGTAGCTGCCAAGCACGGTCTTCTGTCCGAGCCTTCTCGCCAGATACCCGTCCACCGCGTCCGACAAACAAGCCGCGATAAAAACAACAATGCTAAAAAAATGGAATTGTTCTCTCTCGGGGCTGTAATAAAGGAGAAGGCCCACAAAAAGCGGCGTCAGGAGGATACGGAGGACCGTGATCTGGTTGGCCAGATTCATACTACTCGAGCTTGCCCACCCTGTTCAGAGGCCACCACCGGAATATCGCCTTTCCGATGACATTCTTCCTGGGCACGAACCCCCAGAAACGGCTGTCGGTGGAATTGGCGCTGTTGTCCCCCAGCACGTAAAAGGAATCCTTTGGGACTTTGATCTTTTCGTTGGGGCCGCCGAAGGGGTCGTGGTTGTAGTAGTAGAACTTGCCGAACGTGTCCGGGTCCTTGAGCGGCTTGCCGTCAACATGGATCTTGCCGTCCCGGATCTCGACGACCTCTCCCTCAGAGGCGACCAGCCGCTTGATGAAATCTTTCTTCGGCTCATTGGGGAACTTGAACACGATGATGTCCCCCCGCTCCATCGGCTTGAACCGGTAAATGAATTTGTTCACGAAAAGCTTGTCCCCCTCGATAAGGGTCGGGCGCATGGAGCCCGAGGGGATCTTGAACGCCTGCACGACGAACGTGCGGATGATAAGCGTAAGCACAAGGGCGATCGCGATGGACTGCGCCCATTCTTTCGCCTCGCGCTTGATGAAGGCTTTGTCTATTTTCATTCTATTTTCAAGGCCGCGAGGAACGCTTCCTGCGGGATCTCCACTTTGCCGAATTGCTTCATCCGTTTCTTGCCTTCCTTCTGTTTTTCCCATAATTTCCTCTTTCGGGTAATGTCGCCGCCGTAGCATTTGGCGGTCACGTTCTTGCCCATGGGCCGCACCGATTCGCGGGCGATGATCTTGCCGCCGATCGCGGCCTGAAGGACCACCTCGAACATCTGCCTGGGGATGAGCTCCTTCAGCTTTTCGCAAAGCGCCCGGCCCTTGTGCTGGGCCTTGTCCCGATGCACGATACAGCTGAACGAGTCGCAGATCTCCGTGTTGATGAGGATGTCGAGCTTAACTAACTCACTTTGCCGGTAACCCTTCAACTCATAATCAAATGAGCCGTACCCTTTGGAGATCGATTTGATCCGGTCGTAGAAGTCGACGATGATCTCGGACAGCGGAAAATCGTAGGCGATCTTTGCCCGGTCTTCGCTGAGATATTCCGTGGACTTGTACGTGCCGCCCCTCTGCTCGCAGAGCTCCAGGATCGCGCCCATGCTCGTGGGCGGAACGATGATGAGCGCCTCGACAAAGGGCTCGAGGATCGCCTCGATCTGGCTGGGGTCCGGCATTTTTGAGGGGTTTTCCATCTCAAGAAGTTCGCCGTCGATTTTACGGATCTGGTACACGACACTCGGCGTTGTGATCACGAGATTCATGTCGTACTCGCGCTCAAGCCGCTCCTGCACGATCTCCATGTGAAGAAGCCCCAGAAAACCGCAGCGGAAACCGAACCCGACGGAGGCGGAGCTCTCGACTTCATAGACAAAGGAAGAGTCGGAGAGCTGCAGCTTTTCAACGGAGTCCTTCAACGCCTGGAAATCCTTGGAATTGACGGGGTAGATGCCTGCGAACACCAGCGGCTTGATCTTTTTATACCCGGGCAGCGCCGCGTCGCAGGCTTTGTCGGCCTCGGTGAGCGTGTCGCCGTTCTCGACCTCCTTGGCCGAGCGGATA
>CAZBAY010000005.1:0-2098 GCA_964489945.1 uncultured Planctomycetia bacterium | reverse complement strand
TTTGATGGCCACGGGTTCTGTCCCAAACCATTTTGTGAGATATTGTAAATCTCCTATTTATAGCTTAAGCGAACAGGCGGAGATTTGGGCTAAGAGTCGGGATTTGGATCTTTTGCACGTGCCCCATTTTAATATTCCCGTACTTTTTAATAAGAAACTGGTCGTGACCATCCATGATCTTATTTATTTGCGCCAGCCGGGGGCATCAAAATCGCCGTTTGGAGGCGCTTATGTTTCGTGGCTTCTAAAAGTTATTGAGCGAAAAGCCTCGGCTATCATCGCAGTATCAGAACACACTAAGAACGACATTCTTGATTACTGCCCCGGGGTTGACGCGGAGCGTGTTTTTGTTACCCCCGAAGCGGTTTCGCCGAGCTTTCAGAAAAGTGAGGACGCGGAACTGTTGAATGGGGCTAAAGATAAACACAATTTAAAAAATCCGTTTGTCCTGTATGTGGGAAGCCTCAAAGCGCATAAAAATATACCTACGCTGATCAAGGCGATGAAACAATTAAGAGAGCGCAAGGGCCTGGCTCATGAGCTCGTTTTGGTCGGGCGTAAGGATCTGAGAAACAAGGAACTGCTAGATTTGATAAGTAAAGAGAGCTTTGTGCGATACCTGGGGGAGTTGAGCGATCAGGACATTGTTTGCCTTTATAATTTGGCGGATCTTTTTGTGTTGCCCTCTTATTGGGAAGGTTTTGGCCTACCGGTCCTGGAGGCCATGGCTTGCGGCACGCCGGTGGCAGCCTCCAATAGCTCCAGTTTGCCGGAAGTGGTGGGGGAAGCGGGGATTCTCTTCGATCCCCACCAGGTTGACGCTCTTAGCGGGGTTATATATAATGTTTTGACTGACAATAAGTTACGACAAAAAATGTCTGAAATGGGGCTTGAACAAGTGAAAAAATTTTCGTGGAAGAAAACCGCTATGGAAACATTACGGATTTACAGGCAGGTGCTGGGATGAAGGTAGCCTTGTCCCATGATTGGCTCAACGGTATGAGGGGTGGCGAAAAATGCCTGGAGGCTTTCTGCGACCTTTATCCTGAAAGTACGATCTACACTCTTTTTCACGAAAAGGGGAAGGTAAACGGCTCGATAGCATCCAAACCGATCTTCACCTCGTCGATCCAGAATCTGCCGAACGTTTTTAGATCCTACCGTCACTATCTGCCGTTTTTTCCAAAGGCAGTCGAGTCCTTTGATCTCAAAGGTTATGACCTTGTTCTGTCGACAAGCCACTGTGTGGCGAAGGGCATCCGAAAGCAAAATGGCGCCTTGCACGTTTGTTATTGCTTTACTCCGATGAGGTATGCCTGGGGGTTTTTCGAGGAATATTTCGGCCGGAGAAATATTCTTTCAAAATGGCTGATAAAGTATTTTATGAAAAGGCTTAAGGCATGGGACCTGAGATCCAATCAGAATGTGGATCATTTTGTGGCGATTTCCCACCACGTGAAAAATAGGATACGGGAGTTCTATAACAAGGAGGCCGATGTTGTTTACCCGCCTGTAAACACGGATTACTTCACGCCGGATGGAGCAAAGGGGCCCGAAGATTTTTATCTCATCGTTTCAGCGCTTGTCCCGTATAAAAGAATCGGCCTAGCGATCGAGGCTTTTAACAAGCTGGGCCGGCGGCTGGTCGTGATTGGCGACGGACCTTTGAGAAAAGCGCTCGAGAAAAAAGCTGGTAGAAACATTGAGTTCCTCGGCTGGCAGTCGGATGAGGTTTTAAGAGATTATTATCGCCGCACGCGTGCCTTGATCTTTCCGGGCGAGGAAGATTTCGGGATTGTGCCGGTGGAAGTCCAGGCCTGCGGGCGATTTGTCATCGCATTCGGAAAAGGCGGCGTGCTCGAGACGGTGATTGATGGCAAAACAGGACTCTTTTTTCATGAAATTTCTGAGGAAAGTCTTTGCGCGGCGGTGCATCAATTTGAGAAGGGAAATTTTAATCCGGAGGACGCGAGAGCGAACGCGGTGCGTTTCGGGAGAGAACGATTCAAGGCTGAAATTAAAAATATGATTCAGGATCTTCTGGCTTCAAAAAGGCGGGGTGGTTAGCCATGGTGACACCAAGAAGGCGCAAGCGCGA
>CAZBAY010000004.1:0-3825 GCA_964489945.1 uncultured Planctomycetia bacterium | reverse complement strand
AACTGCGCGCCGAATTTATCCATCAATTGCCTCATCTCCTTGAACATGAAAATGCGGCAGTCGATGCAGGGATTAAGGTTCGCGCCGTAACCATATTTGGGATTCATCACGACCGGCAGGTAATTTTTGGAGATGTCGATGATGTGGAGCTTGAATTTGAGCTCTGACGCGAGCCTCAGCGCTTCATTCGGGCGCAGAGGCTTTTTCTCCGTGTCCTTGAAATTGCGCGTGTGCTCGGTGACGCAGAAGCCGGTGGAAAAATTGACGGCCTCGACCTCGATGCCCATGTCGATCATCAGCTTCGTCGCGAGCGTTGAATCAAGGCCCCCCGAAACCATTCCCAGCGCTTTAACGGCCATGGATCCCCCCTTCGAATTTTATAAACTCTTCTTTTTTCATCGAAAACCCATGTTTTTTTCCCGGGAAGCGCCCTTCCCGAACATCCTTCACGTAAGCGGCGACTGCTTTCCGCATCGAGTCGTCCAGCCGCGCGTAGCGTTTCACGAAGCGCGGGGTGAACTTTTTAAAAATGCCGACCAGGTCGTGGAACACCAAAACCTGTCCGTCGCAATAGGGCCCCGCCCCGATCCCGATCGTCGGTACCGCGAGCTCTCCGGTGATCACCTTCGCGACCGGAACCGGCACGCACTCCAGGAGAACAGAGAACGCGCCGCGCTTCTCAAAAGTTTGGGCCTCTTTCGCCACCACGAGCGCGCTCTGGGCATCCCGTCCCTGCACCCTGAAACCGCCCTTTTTAGCGGCCGTCTGCGGGGTGAGCCCCGCGTGACCCATCACCGGGATCTTATTCTTGATGAGAAGGTCGAGTGTTTCAACCGTGCGGCTTCCCCACTCAAGCTTCACGGCGTCACAACCGCCTTCTTTGAGAAAGCGCCTGGCGGACTCGAGAGCCTGGCGCGGGCCTTTCTCGATCCCTTTCAGCGGAAGGTCGCCGATGATAAAGGCCTTTTTGGCTCCCCGCCGGACAGCCTTCGCATGGTGGATCATCTCGTCCATTGTGACAAAGGTGGTCGACGGATAGCCCAAAAGCACCATGCCGAGCGAGTCTCCCACCAAAAGAAGATCCACGCCGGATGCCTCTAGAAGCTCCGCGGTCGGCGCGTCATAAGCGGTCAGCATGACCCACTTTTTCCCGCGCCGCTTGGCCCGTATAAAGTCGTCTTTGATCAACGCAACACCTTGAAATTGCTAAACCTGTATTATATTAGAATGGAGGGGAACTGTCTAACGTATATGGGAGACGATTTCGGGGATAAGTTCTTCCCAGCCGATGGCCATCAGGTGGAAGCCTTGGACGTGGGGACGGATCTGGGTGATGAGCTCAATGGCGATCTTGACGCACTCCTTTTTGGGGTCGGGTGCCGTCTCGAAGCGCGCGATCATTTCCTTGGGGATAAAGATCCCGGGGATCTTCTCGTTCATGAAAGTCGCCATTTTAACCGACTTCAAAAGAATGATCCCGGCCAGTACCGGCGCCTTAAACCCCTCTTTCTTGTACCGCTCCATGAAGCGCGTGAAGCGCGCAAGCTCAAACACACCCTGGGTCTGAAAAAACTCCGCTCCGCTCTCGATCTTTTTCCGCGTCTTGGAGATCTCGGTTTCGATGTCGTCCACGCAGGGGTTGAGAGCCGCGCCGATCGCGAAAGTGGGCGCCCCGTCAAGTTTATGGTCTGTCATGTCGAGGCCGCTCTCTAGTTTCTTGATCACAGACATAAGCTCCGCCGCATCGATGTCGAACACGGGCTTTGCTGTAGGGTGATCACCGATCTGTATCGGGTCTCCTGTCAACACTAGCACGTTGTGGATCCCAAGTACGGCCGCCGATAAAAGGTCCGACTGCAGAGCGACCCGGTTCTTGTCGCGGACGACCATCTGCATGATCGGTTCAATGCCAAAATTTTTTAAAAGGTGGCAGGCCGCGATCGAGCCGAGTTTCATAAGGGCGCTCTGCTGGTCCGTGACATTCGCCGCGTCCACTTTGCCCTTCAGGTAAGCAGCCTGTTTGAAAAAGGGCTCCATGTTCGTTCCCTTGGGAGGCCCGAGCTCCGCCGTGACGACGAAACCCTTCTTTTTTAATATCTCAAGAATTTCCATTGGATCTCTTTCCGGCTTCATAAAGATCGACGATGTTCCGCGCAAGCATGACATTCGTCACGGGCCCGACGCCGCCCGGCACGGGGGTGATGAACGCGGCCCTTTTCTTTGCCTCCTCAAACTCGACGTCACCGGCCGGCTCGCCCACATCGATCACGACGGCCCCTGGCTTGATCCAGTCCCCTTTGATCAAACTTGGTTGCCCAGCCGCGGCGACCAAAATATCGGCTCGCCCCACATAAGACCGAAGGTCCGGTGTCTTCGAATTGCACACCGCGACGGTCGCCCGCTCTTTGATCAAAAGAATGGAGACGGGCAGCCCGACCGTGTCGCTTCTACCCACAACGACCGCCTGCTTGCCCTCGAGGTTTTTGCACGCTTCGCGGATGAGGGCCATGACCGCCTCCGCCGTCGGCGGCGCGATGAGCCGTCCGTCCGCCCGCAGGGTGCGGACACCCCAGCCTTCAATGTCTTTCCAGCGGTTGATCGCTCGCCGCACGTTTTGCGGGTTTAATAGCTTCGGCAAAGGGGAAAAGATCATGATGCCGTTCACGTCGCGGTCGGCGCTGAGTTTCTTGATCTCAGCGACAAGATCTTTCTCCCCGATCCCCTCGGGAAATTCGCTTTTCGCGTGCCGAATGCCCGCCTTGCCCAGAAAACTGTCGATTGCTTTCGAATAAAGGCGCGCGTCCTCCGCGTCCCCTACGCGCACCGTCGCGAGCGTGAGAGGCTCTCCGATACGCTGGAGATCCGCCTTGAGCGTTTCCAGGTACTTTTTGGCGATCTCCCGTCCGTCAAGGACCTGCGCGGTTTGCGTCATGAGGGAGCGCCTGCCTTCAGCGCGTTTTTTAAGCGGCCGGACTCAGCTTCAAGCGCGTCGAGCTTAGCCGATACCCGTCCCGCAAGAGCCCTGTCCCGCATGTCTTTCAAATTGATCTCCACATTGAGGCGCGCCGCGCCAAACGCGGCGTCCAAAAGGATCCCCGCCTCCACAAGATCGCTGTAAAGCCACTTCGAAGTCCTCTCCCGCTCCTCCTGCCCTTTCTGCAGAGCGGCAACGGCCCGCTCGGCTATTTCAAGCGGCACGGAATATCCCTTTAAAAGGGTTTTCTGGTAAGCCGAATGCTCTTTGCCTTTTGAATAAGCGGCGGAGATCGCCTCAAACGCCTTTGCGTCGTCTGTCATGAGCTTGAGAAAGCGCGATCTTGTCTTCGCAAATTCCGAGATCCTTGTTCTCGCGGCGGAGTGGCTGTCTTTGGGGTTCTTTTTGCGGGATCTTGCGTCATTGAGGCGCGCGACCATCTCGAGAAGCGCGGCTCCCTGCGCGGCGGTGAGCGCCGCGGCCGTGCCGCCTCCCGGAGAAGGCGCGGCTGAGCCCAGCTCAGCTAAAAATGTTTCGAGAGATTTTTTGGAGAGATCGGAAGTCCGGGAGGCCATCCCAGGACTACTTGCCCATCCCGATCCGCTGGGCCTGCTGGAACACCTTGCCCTCGGTCTTGATGGACGGCGCGATGATGAGTTCGGTAAGCTGCAATTCCTTGATATTTTTGGCGCCCACATTGCCCATGCAGGTCTGAAGCGCGCCGACGAGATTCTGTGAACCGTCGTCGAGAACGGCCGGTCCGTAAAGGATCTGCTCGAGCGTTCCCGTCGTGCCGACCCGGATCCGCGTGCCGCGCGGAAGGTTCGCGTGCGGCGTGGCCATGCCCCAGT
>CAZBAY010000003.1:0-33820 GCA_964489945.1 uncultured Planctomycetia bacterium | reverse complement strand
ATTCTTTGTGCTCGGTTCGTGGTTTGCTGCGCGCCACAAGAATTTGCCGATGTCGTTCGCCGTGTGCTGGACGGTCGCGCTTTTCTGGCTCGTGCCGCGTTATCTGCGCAAACCGTCCCTCGCGGCAGGCGTCGGGATCGCGTTCGCCTCCCACAGCCTTTTTTTGACAGGCTATCCCCAGCTCGTCGTGCTCTTTACTTATTTCCTCGCCGGCTTCACGTGGCTTGAGCTCACACGGCTTGATGCGCGTCCGGCCGAAAAATGGCGACGCGGTGCCGGCCTTGCAGCCTGGGCCGCCGCGGGTGTGCTTGCGGCGATGCCGGTGTTCGCGGACCTTTATACACGCGCCGCGTTTTCCGGCCGGTGGTCACTGCCCGACGAATATTTCCACTCGGGGGAGATCGAGGGACAGGTGATCGCAAAAGCGCTGCGGTTTTTTTCCGACTTCACGCCGCTTTTCCTCGCGCTCTTTTTCCTGGCGCTGGCGGAGCGTGGATCGGCCGAAAGGCGCTACTGGAAAGCCTGCATCGCGGCGGTCATGCTACTCATGTTCGTCCCGCCGGTCAGGCTTTTCGCGGCGCAGCATCTCGGGTTCGGTCTCTCGCGCGGGAACAATTTCCTGCTTTATCCGGTGCTTGTGCCCGCCTGTGTCCTCGCGGCCGGCGCGGCCGACCGGCTCCTGCGCGAAGGCATCCCGGCCAGACGCGTCCACGCGATCTTCGCGTTAGGCGTGCTGCCGTTTTATCTTGTGAAATGGATCGTCGTGCCGCTCTGGATACGCGGAAAGGGGGACGGTTTCTCGGTCGAGACCCTGCTGACGGATGGTTTGATGATCGCCGCCGCTTATCTTTTTTTCCTCACGCGAAGCCGCATCCTCCTTGTGTTGCTTGTCTTTGCGGCGATCTTCGGCGAGGTGAGGCTGAAAACGCAGCCTCTTGGGGCGATCCAAAGAGGTTCCGCGATCGTGGATCTCATCCGATCCGAAACGGCCGGTGGCGCGCGCTATGCGTTCATCAGTGAAAAAGGGAAACTTCTGCCGCCGAACATGGAGTCGCTCGCGGGCCTGCGCAGTATCCATTCCTATGACTCGCTCTCGTCGCGGCATTACCAGGACCTCGTTGGCCGGCTGAGCGAAGTGGGCACGAGCACGTTTGGACGGATCTTCAATAAGATCTCCTCCGACGTGCGGCTCCGGGACGATGCGTTCACCTACACGGGGATCAGCTTGTTCATTTCGCGCGATGAGCTTTCCGCGGAGCGCCTCAAAAGGATCGGCGAGCTGGACGGCTACAAATTTTACCGGCCCGCGTGGCGCGCGCGGCTTGAAGCGCAGACGGCCGATTTCTCGGAAACGGATTCCGGCATACGGCTCAAGGGCCCGCTTGAAGCGCATGCGGCGTTCCGCGTTGTTCGTACGGTGTCGCTCGACGATGAGATCGTTTTCCGTGTGTCGCCGCTCGAGCGCGACAGCGTTCTGTTCGTGAGCCAGCAGTATCACCCCCATTGGCGCGCGCGTTCGAAAGGGGTGGACCTGAAAACGGTCCGGATCAACGATTTTTATTTGGGTGTCACCGTGCCTCCCGGCACGGAGGAGGTGAGCTTTGAATTCAAGCCCTTTGTCGTTTGGATGTGGGTTCCTCAGGCATTCTTCGTCGCCGCCGGTTTGCTTTTGATCGTCCGGCGTTTACGCCTTTCCGTCGGCAATCGAATACGTGGCTATTCAAGTTAAATTTGGGTTAAAATGATCAAATGAGCGCACTTTCCAAGATTCTTTGTATCGCGATGGATGCCGGTGACAAGGACCTCATTTTGCAATGGGCCGGGGAAGGGATCCTGCCGACGTTCGGGCGTCTTTTAGAGGAGGCGGCCTGGGGCATTACAAAGAATCCTCCGGCTCTTTTTGTCGGAGCCGTCTGGCCGTCCTTTGCGACAGGGACGTCGCCGACGCGGCATGGGCGCTACAGCCCCAAACAGTTGGTGCCGGGCACGTACGAATTCCAAAGACTGCCCTCGTCGGAGATCAAGGAACCCCTTTTCTGGGAAACGTTGAGCCGCGCGGGAAAAAGGATCGCCGTCATTGACGTGCCGAGGACGAGGCTTGCGCGGGATTTGAACGGTATACAGCTTTTCAACTGGTTTTCGCACGACCCCGAGCCGGAGGGGTTCGTCACTTGGCCCGAAGGCCTGGCGGAAGAAGTCAAAGAAAAATACGGTTTGAATCCTATCCCCCGCTGTGACGGCGAGAGAACAACCCCGGACGAGTTCCGCGAACTCCGGAATATCCTGACGGACCGTGTGCGGCGAAAAGGGGAACTGTCGCGCGATCTTTTAAGGAAGGGCGGATGGGATCTGTTTCTCACGGTTTTTACCGAATCCCACTGTGCCGGACACCAGTTTTGGCGAATTCACGATAGCCAGCATTTCAAGCACGATCCGGCGCTTACTGTTTCTCTCGGCGATCCCTTGCGGGATGTTTACCGTGAAATAGACAGCCAGATCGGCCGGCTTTTGGAAGAGGCGGGTCCGGAGACGGCGGTTTTTGTGTTGGCAAGCCACGGGATGGGGCCCCACTACGACGGCACCGCCGTTTTGGACGCGATGCTGGCGGGTCTTGAGCGGCATTATGATCTCTGGATGAGGTTCAGGACGAAGAGAGACCGTTTTGGCCACCGCTTGTGCTACAAGGTCCCCAACAACACCGTATACGGCGGGATCCGGGTCAACCTCGCTGGCCGCGAGCCGCATGGCCGCGTGAAACCCGGCGCCGGATATGAAAGGCTTCGCGATCGCCTGATCCGGGACTTGGGCGAGTTCATCAATCTCGAAACAAAGGAGCCTGTTGTTCAAAAAGTACATCGGATCGAAGAACTCTACCCAGGCGAGGACACCTCGCGCTTTCCGGATCTCATTGTCGAGTGGAACCGCCGCGCGCCGATCCGCGCGGTGACTTCCCCCAAGACGGGGGAGATCGAGGGCGAGTATCACGGATGCCGCACCGGTGACCACAAACCGGACGGTCTTTTTTTCATGAAAGGCCCGGGAATTCCGGCTGGCCGGCTTAAGGAGCCCATATCGGTGATGGATTTCGCCCCGACTTTTGCGGAATGGCTCGGCGCGTCCATGCCAACGGCGCAGGGAAAATCCTTGTTGTCCCAACTCACGGTTTCCCATGCCGATTAAAATATTATCTCCTCAGGACGCGGCTTCCGGCGCGCCGGATGTTTCGGTGGTGATCCCCACGTTTGAGCGTCCCGAAATGCTGAAGGAAGCGCTCCGAAGCGTTCACGCTCAAAGTTATGACGGCTCCGCGGAGATCCTTGTCGTGAACGACAGCCCCCGCGGGAAGCTGGGTCCCGTCATTGCGCACGATTTTCCGCTGGTTCATGTGGTCGCTGAGGGCACCGGGTGCGGGGCCACCGGCGCGCGAAACCGCGCGCTGGCGGTAGCGAAGGGAAAATACATCGCCTTTCTTGACGATGATGACCTGTGGGAACCGGATTATTTGAAGATCCAGCTAGCCGCCCTGAGAGGGCGGGAGAATACGTTCGCGGTGAGTGGTCTGGCCATTTGGAACATGAAAAGCGGAGAGAAAAGATCGTCGGTTCAGGTGCCGGATCTCAAACGCTACCGTTCTGTTGCCCACCAGCTGATCGTGGCCAACTTCATCCGTTGCCCTTCGTCGGTGGTCGTCCCAAGGGAAGCGATCGACAAAGCCGGATCTTTCGATGAGCAGTGTCCGATAGGGGAGGATTACGACTTTTATCTTCGCTGCCTCATCGCGGGGTTTCATCCTGTTTTTACGAGGGCCCCGATCGTTGTGAGACGGCAGCACAATGCTCAAATGACGGGTCCGTCCAATTTGGACAAGCGCAATGCCGCCAGGGTGGCGCGAGTGCGGAAATTTTATCCTTTAATCCAGCGGAGTTTCGCGATCGACCCTCTGCGGTCCGTTTACGCCGAGGTGTACGCGAAGTTCGCGGTTCGTTATTTCAGGAACCGGCGCTATTGGAAGAGCGCGGGCTCGTTCCTTGTTTCTTTGACGCAGGGCTCGCCGAGGTACACGTTTCGGCGTTTTCCGCAATCCTGGCGCACGAAGTGGCCCTCGTGAGCCGCCGCGGCGCAGTGTACGTGGCGACCGGACCCAGGTATCTCGAAGAGGCGCTCCGCTCGGCGGCGAGCCTCAAGGAACACATGCCCGGATTGCCGGTCACGCTTTTTTCGGACCAAAAAGTCAGGAACGCGCTTTTTCAAAATGTCATTCCGATCCCCGACGCGCGCGGCAGTTCCCGGGACAAGATCGCCTATTTGCCGCTGTCTCCCTACGAGCACACGCTGTACCTGGATACCGATACTCATGTCTGCGGGGATCTCTCGGACCTTTTCCCGCTTCTGGCGCGATTTGATATCGCCGCGGCTCATTCGCCCAACCGGCGAGTCGATGGTTCTGACGAAGTGCCGGAAAGTTTTTCGGAATTTCAGGCGGGCGTTATTTTATTCAGGAAATCACCGGCGGTCGGGGATTTTCTGCGGCGCTGGCTTGAGGTGTATGAGGAAAATTCGCGCGGTGCCGTCTCCCGTGTCTACGATCAGCCATCTTTTCGTAGGCTGCTTTTTTTGTCGTCTTTACGGGTGGCTACACTCGCGCCGGAATACAACTGCCGTGTGGGCTCCCGAGGCTACGTGTGCGATGAGGTGAAAGTGCTTCATGGACGCCGTTACCACGACTTGGCGGCGCTTGCCCGAGAGATCAACGCCACGCGGGGCCGCAGGCTTTTTATGATCTCCGGGAAAAACGTCCGCGTGGTCCCCAAAGATCGGGAAGTGGTTTTTATGGTCACCCGGCGTCGGAATGGTATAAAATAGGCCCTTAATTCGCGATGAAAAACAATCCACAAGAAGGCGAAAAGATCACCGTTTACCGTCCCAATCAGCGCCACGAATTGGGGTATTTCGGCACATGGGTCGTCATGATCCGGAGCCTCGTCGACTCACGGGAACTCATTTGGCAGCTTTTTAAGCGCGATTTCTTCGTTAGTTACAAAAAATCCTTTATTGGGGTGGCCTGGGTTGTCTTGACGCCGCTGGCGGGCATTCTTGTCTGGGTCTTTCTCAAACATTCCGGCGTACTTCAACCAGGCGATGTTGGTGTTCCTTACCCTGTTTATGTTCTGATCGGTTCATCCGTATGGGGTCTTTTCATGGGCTTTTTTACCGCGGCCGCGCAGACCCTCAAGGAGGGCCAGCATTTGATGTTGCAGGTCAATTACCCTCACGAAGTTTTTTTGTTCGTAAAGTCGCTCCTTCAGATCGTCAATTTTTTTGTCGCTCTGGCGCTCAATCTTCTGGTGCTCGTTTTTTTTGGCGTCATTCCTACCGCCGCCGTTGTCTTATTCCCGCTCGTGGCTTTGCCGCTTTTTTTTCTGGGAGCGGGATTAGGTCTTATCGTCTCGATGATCTCAGTAGTGGCTTTTGATATAGAAAAAGCCATAGCCACTTTCATGGCTCTTCTCATCTGGTCGGTGCCGGTAGTCTATTCAGGCCAGATCCAAAACCCGTTTCTTCAAACCGTGATACATTGGAATCCCCTGACGTATCTTGTTTGTTCGGCGCGGGACATTATTCTCCACGGCAAGCTTTACCATCCGGCGGCTTATGGTGTATCCGCTGTTCTGGCGGTGGCTGTTTTTCTCCTTTCTTTACGGCTTTTTTATGTCTCCGAAAGCGAGCTCGTCGAAAGAATACACACATGAAAAATTCGCACCTTGAGCAGGACCGGTATACGGAGGCCCGGACGGAAAAAGGGGAAGTCCTCATTTCCGCAAAGAACGTTTACAAGAAGTTCTGCAAGGATTTGAAGCGGGGCATGTGGTACGGCATCATCGATCTTTCAAAAAACCTGGCGGGAATAAAGCCGCGTAACGGCGATCTTCGAAAGGACGAGTTCTGGGCCCTCCAGGACGTCAGTTTCGAATTGCGCCGGGGGGAGGTTTTGGGCATCGTTGGGATGAACGGCAGCGGAAAATCGACGCTTCTGCGGCTTCTGGCCGGGATCCTGCCGCCGGATGCCGGGGAGATAGCGGTGAAAGGCCGCACGGCTTCCCTCATCTCGCTGGGGGCGGGCTTTCACCCGCTTATGTCCGGCCGTGAGAACATCTATTTGAAAGGCGCGCTTCTCAAGATGACGCGCCGCATGATCGATGCGAAGCTCGCTTCTATTATCGACTTTTCCGAACTGGGGAGTTTCATCGACGCCCCGGTCGCCACTTATTCGTCAGGTATGCGGATGCGTCTGGGTTTTTCGATCGTCGTCGCGACGGAGCCTGATATCCTGCTCCTCGACGAGGTTCTCGCGGTAGGGGACCGCGGCTTCAAAGCGAAATGTTTCAAGCGGATCGATGAGTTGTCTAAAAAATGCGCGACGGTGCTGGTTTCCCAATCGGGGGACAAAATGACACGGATCGCCACTGAGCTCATGGTCCTCCAAGGAGGCAGGAAAGTGTTTGAGTCGGAGGATATTTCGGCCGGCATCGAGTATTATCACGCGCAATTCGCCGATGAAACCGGAAGCGCGACGGCCAAGGGCGGGACCGTTTTCAAGGGCGCTGATTTTATTCCGTGCAACGGCCAGACTTTCCGGGACGGCGTCTTCACGATCGCTCACCGCGATGATCTGGAGCTCGAGATCGCTTTTAATCTCGACCCCGCGATCCAAAAGGCGCGCATGGACGTCATTTTTATCGATCAGGATCTAAATGCCGTCTCGAACTGCCGGTCCAACTTGTGCGGTTTTGAGATACGGAACACGATGCAAACAATGAGGGTCCGGGTACGCTTTCCGGAGCTTCAGCTCAGCCCCCGGGTTTACTTCACGACGGTCGCGTTGAGGGACGAGGCGGGGACGGTCTTGGCCAGGCATCACGCGATCAGCCGGTTCATCGTGACCGGGAAATTTTCCACGATCTCCGCGTTCCATCTTCAGGCGGATTGGGCCCATGCTCCAGACACCGCCCAGAATTGAGCTCGTCTCCCTTCATATCCCGAAAACGGCCGGCACCTCTTTCCGGAATATTCTGAAAAGCGTGTACGGCGAGAAGGCCGTTGTGCGTGTGGACATTCCTCTCGAGAACGAAAAGGCCTCTCACGAAAAAGCCGTTCAGGGCCCCGCGTGTCTGCCGGGAGAGACGCGGGTGCTGCACGGGCATTTTCGCGTGAAGGACCTGGCCCATCATTACAGGCTCGACGCGGGGATCCCGCTCATCACCTGGGTGAGGGACCCCGTGGAAAGGGTCCTGTCCAATTATTTTTATCTGCAAAAGGTCCTGCGCGGCATCCTTGAGGAACAAAAACGGAACGTCGCTCTTTTGAACAAAATGGAGCGTACGCTTCTGGAATATGCCAGGGCGGAGATCGCCCGGAACCGCATCGCGAAGTTTTTGGACGGCATGAAAGCAGAGGACTTTCTCTTCATTGGCGTGCAGGAATTTTTTGAAGAAGACCTCGCCGATCTTTCCCATTTGCTGCATTGGAAAAAGACGCCGCCGCTTCATCATAACGACAGTGAGCTTCAAAGAGCCCCCGTTTCCGAGGAGATCCGGAAGGAGATCCGGAGCCTCAACGAACGGGACATCGCCCTGTATAAGGAGGCGCTCGCGTTGAGAAAGAAAAGGCGTGAAAATCAGGAGGTCAACGTTTGATCCGGTTAGTATCTATCCATATCCCAAAAACCGCGGGCCGGTCGTTCCGTATCGTCTTGAGGCGCGTCTATGGCGAGAAAAAGGTCTTCAACGTGACGCGCGTGAGCGGCAAAAAGTGGAACGAAGATCTCGAGAGATCGATCCCTCCTTCCGTAGAGGTCTTGCACGGCCATTTTACCTTTTCGGACATCTCAAAGCTCCATCACGAAACGGAGGTGCCCTTGATCACCTGGCTCCGGGAACCTGTCGAGCGCGTGCTGTCCAATTATTATTTTTTCATCCAGAGGGCTGGCAGCGGCGAGCGGCCCCATGCCTACCACCGCCGGGACGAAACGCTGATGGACTATGTCCGCCAAGACTCGAGCCGCAACCGTATGTCGCGGTTCCTCGAAGGAGCCGCGCTTAAGGATTTCTTCTTCGTCGGCATCATGGAACATTTTGACGAGGACCTCCGGCAATTGGCAGAGCGGATGGGGTGGGGAAGGGTGGAGCCCGCCCATGTGAACATCAACAAAGAATTTCGCGCCCAGTTCCCTCCTGTCGGCGAGGAGGTCAAAGAAACCATACGTCAGTTGAACGAAAAGGACGTGGTATTGTACCGGGAGGGCGTACGCTTAAGGCAGTTGCGCTGTGCCTCGAACCATGAACTTCACGTTTAACATCATCTATACGCCCGGAACGGTCCGGTATCTGGCCTTCTTCGTGCGCAGTCTTTTGAAATGGTCGGACTGCTCCTACCGGCTTGTCGCCAACGGGTGTCTCCCCGAAGAAGAAAGGCTGCTGGAGACGCTGTGTTCGGAAAGTCCGCGGCTTCAGTTTTTCCGTCTTTCGCCGCGCGAGGTTTTAAAGCACGCGGAAGCCCTGAACAGGCTCCAGGAGAAGGAGACGTCAAGCCATTTCTGTTTCATGGATTCGGACATTCTAGCTACGGGCCCTTTTTTTCAGGAGTTTGTCCCGCTTCTGCGTGAATATGCGGCCGTGTTCTCGGGCCGCGCGATCTGGGCCTCGTCCGGCGAAGCGGCACCTATGCGCCATTCGAGGAAGATCAAGGGCAATCACAGCCGGGCCGGCGGCTTCTGCGCAGGCAGCACGTTCTTTGCGGTCTATGACAACCGGAAACTTATCGAATGCATCCGGCGCACGGGGATAGCCTTTGACCGCTTCCGCTATTGGCAGCGCGTGCCGCAGGCTCACCGGCCGTGGCTCGTGCAGGCGGGCCTGAAAAAAGAAACGTATGACACCGGAAAGATGCTGAACCTGCTGCTGCAGGCAGCGGGAGAAAAGCTCGTTTTTAAAGATTCGCCCACTCTTGTGCATATCGGCGGTCTATCGAAGGCCAGCAAGGGCGCGCGGCCGGAGCCGACACTGCGCGAGAGGATCGCAAGACTGCTCGACTGGGGGAACCTGCGGTCCTTGAGGGTCAAGGAAGCGGTCTCGCGTTATTTCACGGAACTCTTGGTCTCACTCGAGGAGGGACGCCCCTTAAGTTTGCATTCGCCTTCCGCGCCGGAGGAGATCCGTGCGAACGTGCGCGCGGCCGCGCGGGCGATCGTTGAGTTCCATCGTGAAACCAAAGGTGTTCCGGAGCCGAGCGGGGTGTCGATTGAATAAAAAGATCCCGGTCATTGTCTGCGTGGACGCTGAGCCCGACAAGCGGCTTTTTGAGCCCGGAAGTCTGGAGCCCTGGCGCGGCCTCGAGAAAACAGCCGTTTTTTTCAGGAGCGCGCGGCCGCGTCTGGCGTCGGTGACCGGTTCACCGCCCCATTTTTCGTGGTTTTTCCGCATGGATCCGCAGGTCGAAGTGGGGTGGGGAGCGCCGGACTGGGGTGTCCGCAACTACCGGGAGCTCGTCAATGAATTTGAGCAAAACGGCGACGAGATCGGTTTGCACACGCATGCCTGGCGCTGGGACCGCGAAGCGCGCCGGTGGATCGTCGACCACGGTGACCAGCGGTGGGTCGAGCATTGCGTGGATGTCTCGTTCCGCGCGTTCCTTGAAAGCTTTGGGAGGCCGTGCCGCTCGTTCCGCTTTGGCGATGCCTGGTTGAACAATCAGACTGCGCGCTTTTTGGAAACTCTCGGCGTGCATTTTGATCTGACACTCGAGGCAGGAAAGAAGCCGCGTCGCGCGGAAAGGAAAAATGAGATCGTGACGGGAGCCGTTCCGGATTTAACGCCTGTGCCTTTGTTTCCGTTCCGACCGAGCCGCGAGGATTTCAGGACACCTGATCCGTCACGCACGGACGGCATGTGGATGATCCCGGTCAGCACGGGCTCCTTCACGGATCGACGGGGCGTGTTTGAAACCGCCTATTGCGCGCTTTTTGACCGAAAACGCCTGCGGCCCAAATTCCGCACGCTGAGGCTTGCGATCAATCCGCAAGCGTTCGCGCAGGGGATCGAGCGCATCCTGCGCTCTTCCGAAGAACCTCTCCTCGTGCTGGAGGTGAGGTCCTGCGTGACGCTTTACCCGCACCGTTTCGAGCATTTAAAAAAGAACATTGATCAGTTATTGTCACATCGTGACGCGCGCCGGTTCGTGATCTCGACGCCGGCCGAGGCTCTCGACCTGATCGGGGTTACGCGGCGATGATCTGGCTCGCGTCCTTTCCGAGATCGGGCAATACGTTCTTCCGTATCGTACTGCATGAAGTCTACGGCATCGAATCCAGCACGTTCCACAAGGAGCCCGCGTATCCCGTGAAGCCGGACTACGGCCGGCATGCGGTCGTGAAGACGCACCTTCTTCCGAATGAGCTTGTGCCCGCGGACCCCGCGATCCCCGCGGTCTATATCGTGCGCGACGGGCGTGACGCGCTGGTCTCGATCGCGCACCACCGATCGAACCTCATCTCTCCGGGGTCGGATTTCAGGCGGAACCTCATCGAGGCGATCCTTGCCGATGATGGCAGCCACTTTGGCGGGTGGAGCGCGAATGTCTCGCAGTGGCTCCGGCGCGCGTCGCTTGTGATCCGTTTCGAGGATCTCATCCAGGACCCGATCGCCTGCGCGGAACGCCTGCGCCCCTTTCTGGACCTGACGGAGCCGCGGCGCGAGAAGCTGCCGTCGTTCGACGACCTTAGAACGAAGGACATGCCGTACGGCAGCGGCGTTCAGCACGGGTTTTCACCGGAGGAAAGGGCGTTCCGGCGGCGGACGTTTTTCCGCCGCGGCGCGGTCGGCGCCTGGAAGAACGAGATGCCGGAGGAATTGCATCATCTTTTCTGGAAACATCATGGCGGGGCCATGGAAGCGCTCGGTTATGCGCGCGGCCAGTCGCTTTTGTCGACGGCACGCGGCGCGTTGAGATGGGAATGGGCCGCGTTCAAAGGGCGCGTGGTGGAAACCTGTGGCTAAGAAGGGGAGCGCGGCATTGGTGAACCGGGTCTTAGTGCTGGCCTATTCCAAAGGGTGCAACGGCACAACCGTCCACCAAAGGTCATTCAGGGATCTTTTTCCGCTGGTCCCCTGTTACGAGTTCACACTGCTGGAAAATACCAAACAGCTCAAGGGGCGTTACGACCTTTACCTCAATTTGACCCCTCCTTACGACATTTCGGTGGACGGCCGGGACCACGGACAATTCTACTACTACACGACGGAATGGCTCCGCAGAAGCGTGTGGCGGCCCGTGCGGGACCTATACCGCTGTCTGCCGCCCGCTTTCAGGCACCGCCTCAGAGACGTCAAACAGTTCATTTTCCGCCACCTCGTGGGTTCGCTACCGCCTGCCGAGGAATGGGTCGCGCTGTGCCATGATCTGAGTCCCGTCATCCGCCGTGAATGGTTTGATTTTCCCCCTCACTGGAAGATCGATTTTTTGTCGAACTACCGGAAGGCGAGGCATGTGATCGCGGTTTCGGAAAACACGCGGCGCGACCTGCTCCGGAACGGGATCTCCGCGGAAAATATTTCCGTCGTGTACAACACCTATGACCCCGATTTCTGTTTGGGCGACGGCTCGGTCCGCCCTTCTACAGGGAACTATCTCCTCGTCGTCGGTTCTTTTGAGCCCAGAAAAAACGCGGAAAATATTTATAACGCCTTTCTGAAGATCAAATCCTCGATCCCCGAGGATCTGATCTTTGTGGGCGGCGACGGGTGGGGTGACCGCTCGGTCTATGATACGATCGGCCGCGATCCGCGCTGCCGGATCCTCGAAAAAGTGGCGAAAGAGGATCTTATCAGCCTGTATCACGGCGCGCGGGCGCTTGTTTACGCCTCGTGGTATGAAGGGTTCGGGTTGCCGGTCCTGGAAGCGGTGGGTTGCGGGATCCCCGTCGTGTGTTCGAACAACAGCGGTATGCTTGAGTCGGGCGAGGGGTACGCGGAATTTGTCGACCCGTCTTCCGCCGAGGATATCGGACGGGGGATCCGTAAGGTGCTTGAGCCCGGTTACCGCATCGACACGGATGCGCGCGAGCATCTTCTTTTAAAATTCAGCGCGGCGGAAAATGCCAAGCGGCTGAAAGCGGCACTCGACAAGATCACCGAAACGGGCCGCTTAACGGAGCCGAAAGAGGGAGTGCATGAGCATGCGGAAGCTAGCCGTCTTTCATAACCTGCCGTCAGGCGGGGCCCTCAGGGTCCTTCATGACAAGATGCGGGTGATGAAGGAGAGAGGATACACAATCTCCCTCTATTCCTTTTCAAGCGCGGAACAGGATTTTCTTCCGCTGGGAACGTGGGCCGACCGTGTGGTCGTGGAAACCCTGCGGTTCGAAGGCCCCTCGCGGTTTGAAAATTATGACCGCGCGACGCGCCGGATCGCCGAGGCGATCAACGCCTCTGACGCGGAATGGGTTCTCATCGGCAAATGTCGGTATTTCGGCTCTCCTCCCGTTTTGCGTTATTTAAAGAAGCCTCATATTTTTTATTCCCAGGAGCCTTTGCGCATCGGCCCGTATGAAGCCTTGGCGAACGGCAATGCCGCCATACACTTAACGGGATGGCTGGAATTTTTCCGTCAACCCCTCCGACAGCAGATCCGTAAGATCATAAGCTTGCCGGACCGCGCTCACATCAAAGGCGAAGACAGGCGGAGCATGTGGGCGGCGAAACGGGTGATGACGAATTCCCGTTTTACGGCGTCATGGATCAAACGCGTTTACGGAGTGGAACCGCTGGTCAATTATCAAGGCGTAGACACAGAGCGATTCAGTCCGGGCGAAGCTTCCGTACCCAAAACCCATGTGTTGTCGGTGGGCCGCATGGATCCTTTTAAAGGCCATGATTTTTTGATCCGCGCGCTGGCCCTTATTCCGGAGAGCCGCCGGCCGAAGCTTGTCATTATCTGTGACGCTATCCGCCCCAGTTTTTTGAAAAAATGCGGAGAAGAGGCCTCCCGAACGGGCGTCGAGATCGAAGTCCGTCACCGTGTCAGCGAGGAGGAATTGCAGGCCGCCTATCATGGAAGCGCTTTAGTCTTATGCGCGTCGGTCCGCGAGCCTTTCGGCCTTGTGCCGCTTGAAGCGATGGCGTGCGCCGTTCCGGTGCTCGCCGTCAAAGAGGGCGGTTTCCTCGAAACGATTGTGGACGGCAAGACTGGTTTCATTTTGGAGCGCGACGAGTCTCTCTGGGCTCGCAAGATCGAGGCGTGCCTCGCCGATCCCGACGCGATGCGCCGCATGGGAGAAGCGGGCCGTTCCGAAGTTTTGAGCCGGTGGACGTGGGGCCCTTTCATGGACCGGATGGAAAGGGTAGTTCAGGAAGACCTGGGTATTCCAGCGCGAAATAGAAATGAAGAGGGCCGCAAAATGGAGCCCGGGAAGGTTTCCATTATTTTGCCCAGTTATAACTATCAGCAATTTATCTCGGAGGCTGTGGATTCCGTCCTGGCACAAACCTATCAAAAGTGGGAGCTTATCATTGTGGATGACGGTTCATCCGACGCCTCCCCGGAGATCCTTAAACGGTATGAGCGGGAATTTCCCGGAAAGATACGCGTCTATTTCCATGAGGGCAGGCTGAACAAAGGCCTCATTGAAACCTACCGGCTGGGCCTCGAAAAGTGTACCAGCGACTATGTGGCGTTCATTGAGGCGGATGACGTCTGGCTTCCGGAGAACCTCGCCCAGAAGGTCGCTGTGCTGGAACGCCATCCGGACGTAGCGGTCGTCCACAGCGGCGTCGAAATGTTCGGAGACGACGGCCTCATCCGCTCGCTGAACGAGCAATACCATTGGAGGAAGTTTTTGGACTCGGAGATCGCTGACAAACCTTTTTATGCTTTCCCGTACCTTCTCCACTACAATTTCATTCTGACTTTCTCCTCGTTCGTGACTCGGAAAAAGTCGCTCGACGGGATCGATTTTTCCGCCAAACACGATGCTTGGTTTGACTGGTGGCTTTTGGCCCAGTTGAGCCTGAAAGGGAGGTTCTTTTACCTGCCCGAGGCACACCTCAAATGGAGGGTTCACGCGCAGAGTTACAATTTGATATACAGCCGCAGCGTTGATGAATACCGCGAGGGACTTTTGTTCAAGGACAGGATCTCAGCCCATATGGGGGAACATCTCAAACGGTCCGGCGGCCGCAACGGCGGCGATGAGCTCGTTTCGCGGCTTAAAGACGTCATGCGGAGGGAGACCTTGTGGAGAATGCCGCGTAGGTTGACCGCGGCCGTCAAGGGAGCTCTCAAAAAGCGCCTGCCCGGGGAATGGCTGGAAAAGTTAAAACGTTACGCGGCGCCGGGCAGATGACAAAAACCGGCGTACGCCCTTTGAAACCTGTGTTATAATCAAAAAACATATGGCGCAGAACAAGGCCGATCACCCCGTCACTTTAAGTATCGTCGTCGTCAATTTCGAGACCCCCGATTACACCCTTCAGTGCATCCGTTCCATTTACTCGAATCCTCCCGCGTGCGGTTTTGAGATCATCCTGATCGACAACGGCTCAAAGGACGGTAGTCTCGACCTGATCCGCCGGGAAGCCCCGGAGGTCGTTTGTATCGAAACGGGAGCGAACCTGGGATTTTCCCGGGCCAATAATCTTGGCATCTCGAACGCGCGAGGCGCTTACCTCCTTCTTTTGAACAGCGACACGAAGATCCTCGATAATTGCCTCGACCGGATGCTGGATTATCTCATCGCGAATCCCAATACCGGCGCGATCGGTCCACGCCAGCTCGACGGGGAAGGCAAACTCCAGCTTTCCTGGGGGAGTTTCCCGACGCTCATCTCCGAGGCGTTCCGGAAGCTCCTGCACCACCGGCTGTCTTTGAACGATCTTAAGATCCGGGACTATCTGGAGGAAAAATACGCGGGCTACACGGAAGTGGACTGGGTATCGGGCTCGTGCCTCATGGCGCGGAAGGACGCGCTTGTGGACGCCGGCCTTTTGGACGGGCGTTTTTTCATGTACTTCGAGGACATCGATCTGTGCCAGCGGATCAAACGGCTTGGTTTCAAGATCCACTACAATTCGGACATAACGATCATTCACTACGGCGGGATCTCGGCGAAAAAAAATATTCTCAATGTGCTTGTCGAGTACCGGAGGAGCCAGCTTTATTTCGCGCGGAAATATTACGGTTTCGCGGGGCTCTTCACGCTGAAATGCCTTTTATTCCTCAAATACGGGCTGAATTTCGCGCGGTGGGGAGCGGCCTTCGTGACCGAGAGGCTGATGGGGCGCGAGGCGGCCTTAAGTTTTACCAAACTCCTTCTTTCCAAAAAAACCATCGAGCTTGTTTTCCGGAGCGAACCTCCCGCTTCGGCGCTCGGACTTTCCCGCTGATCAATCCGTTTTAACCAGCATCGTCAGATCGACCCGTTTTCCTTTCGCCGGATTTATTCCCGTGTGTTGGAACGTTTTCCAATCGGGGTCCTTGCCGGGAAAGACCTGATCGACCAACGACGTAGGCAGCACGCAAAAGCGGGGGCCCGGTTTTCGCATGAACCGCGCGGTCTCCTCTGGGGACAGCGGATGGTGCCAGCCCCGGACGTATTTCCGGAAGGCCCAAACGAGGCTAGGCTCGTTGAATTCCACGGAGGCGAACTCCATCTCCGGTTTGAGCCACGGCGCGCTCTGCCGGGCCAGCTCAGCCGCCGGGAAAGCGCGGGCGGCAAATGGAAAGACGGCGAGAGAAAATACCAGTGTGACGACAGCCGTTCCCGCGGACAAGAGCGCCATGAGCTTCAGCGGACGGCCTGAGCTAAAGTAGAAATTGGTCATCAGGAGAGCCAGGAGCGGAAAAGCGGGAAGCGTGTAGTGAGGAAGCTTTGTCGCGACGAAAGTGAAAACGAAAAATAAGGGCAAGATAAAGCTTAGAAGATAAATTTCACGCGGACCCCGATTCTCTTGTTTTTTAAAATGGGAAAAAAGCGCGGGAAGAAAGAGCGCCCAGGGCCAAAAACTCGGGAACACGGTCAGGAAATAGTAGGGAAGCATGAGGAGGTACGTGAGCGCGTCTTTGGCCCCGTGCCCTTCCATGGCCCCCAGCGAACGCTGAAGGACATTTTTTTCAAGCCCAACCGTGAAATATTCCCCTTGGGTCTGGAGAAGGGCCGGCACGGCCCAAAGGCCCACAAGGAAAAGTGTGAGCGGAATTCCCCATTGAAAACGCATGGCTTGGCGAAGACCATTTTTTTTGGAAAATTTCGAGAAGACGAAAAGGCAGGCCAACGGGAGCCACGCGACGGGGCCTTTTGTGAGAAAGCCGAGCGCGAGCGAAACATAGAATACCCACCACCAGGGACTGGAGAGAGCATTCTTCCGCGGCTCTCCGTTGCCCGCCAGTTCCCAGCCGGACCAAGCCGCCGCCGTGAAGAAAAAGATCATGACCATGTCGGCCGTCGCCGCTTTTCCGAGGGCCAGAACGTGTAACGAGGTCGAAAAAACAACCGCTGCCCAAAGGCCGGTCTTTTCATCGTACAATCTTGAGCCAAACCCGAAGACAAGAAGCGCCGTGAGGGCGGCCGCGAGTGCTGAGGGGAACCGCGCCGCGAGATCTGTTTCCCCGAAAACCCGGTAGGAAAGAGCCTGGCACCAGTAAATGAGCGGAGGTTTCGCCAGGCGTGGTTCATTATTGAAATGGGGGACGATCCAGTCGCCGCGCTCCCGCATTTCGCGGGAGGCTTCGGCGAAACGCGGCTCATCGCGGTCGATCAAAGGAAGGGTCCCTGCGCCCGTGGCGTGCAGGCCGAGGGTCAAGACACCAAGAACGATGAGCGGGCCGAGTTTCATGAAATCTCAGTATTATTTCGCGAGTTTGATCCTTATAAGGTCCGAACATCCCTTCCAAGCTCGCTTCCAGGTGTCGTACTTGGAGTGGCCGTACCGTCGGGGAGTGTGGCGAACCTCTACCTCGCCGACGCGGAATCCGTATTTTGCGGCGAATGCCGTGAAGAATCGGTGATCTTCTCCCCCCAGGATGACTTTTTCGAGCACTTTGCGTTTGAACACTCGGAGGCTGCATCCGACGTCGTGGATCGTTTCTCCCAATAGGAGCTGTCGAACCGTGTTTGCGACCCTTGATGAAATTTTTCTTACGAAAGGATCGTTTCGATTTTTTCTCCAGCCGCAGACAACGTCATAGCCCTCTTTTAGTTTTTCCAAAAGTTTCGGGATATCTTCCGGATCGTTTTGCAGGTCTCCATCGAGCGTGATGATGAGCTCGCCCCGCGCCGCGTCAAAGCCCGTCTGGAGGGCGGCCGACTGGCCGCGGCGGGTCTTGTGAGGCAGGATCACGAGTTGGGGAGCGGCAGAACGAAGCTTTTCGAGTGTCGCCAGGCTCGTATCCGTCGAAGCGTCATCCACGAAGAGGATCTCGTAGGACTCGCCGAGACTGTCCAAAACAGCCTTCAAGCGCTTATATAAAGGAAGGACAGACTCTTCTTCGTTATGGACCGGAATGACCGCGGAGTATTTCAATCGGGCGCCTTTGGATGCGACGGTTGTTTGAAAAAACTTAATTCCGCTGCTGATTGTACACTAAAAGAGGGAGCGGGGAAATGTTAACGATTCGTTAATACGATCGTAACACGCGCCCGTAAATTAGTGTCATCACACGGGATTCAGGGACGCAAGAGAAGAAACAGTTAGAGGTTCTTTTTCAGATCAGCCGGGCGCTTGTCGGCAAGAAAAGTTTGGGCGAGCTGGAAAAATAATTAGGAATAAAGGCGTCCTTACCGTAAGCGGGTAAAGCATGCCCGTGAACGTAAGGATGTTTTTTTGCGGCGTTAGTAAAGGGAGTATTCAAAGTGAAAAAACTTCTTGTAGTGGGAAACGGCATGGCCGGCATGGCCTGCGTCGACGAAATTCTGAAGCAAAAACCGGATTTCCAGATCACGGTCCTGAGCGAAGAGGCCTACTACAATTATAACCGGATCCTTTTGTCCTCCGTGCTTGCCGGCGAGAAGTCGGTCGATGATATTTATATCAATTCCCAGGAATGGTACGAGAAGAACAACATCACCCTTTGTCTCGGGGCAAAGGCGGCTGAAGTCGACGCGAAAAATAAAACCGTCACGACCGCAGACGGCATGGTCCACGAATATGATCTTCTCCTTTTGGCCACGGGCAGCAACCCCTTTATCCCTCCCATCGAAGGCGTGAATAAAGAAGGCGTGTTCACCTTTCGCAACATGGCGGACACGAACAACATCCTGAAATTCTGCAAAACATCTAAAAAAGCCGTAGTGATCGGCGGCGGGCTTTTGGGACTGGAAGCCGCGCGCGGCATCGCCAACCAGGGCGTGAGGGTCTCCGTGGTGCATCTCATGGACCGGCTCATGGACGTCCAGCTTGATCCCGTCGGGGGCGAGTTTTTGAAAAAAGAGATCGAGAAGATGGGCATCGAAGTGCTTTTGAGCAAAAGCACGACGAAATTCATGGGAAACGGCCGGGTGGAGGGCCTGATGTTCAAGGACGGCTCGATCGTTGAGGCGGACATGGTGGTCATCGCCTGCGGGATCCGGCCTAACGTGGAGCTTGGTAAAAAAGCGGGCCTCAAAGTGAATCGTGGCATTGTGGTGAATGACCACATGGAAACAAGCGACCCCGATATTTTCGCCATCGGCGAATGCGTGGAGCACCGCGAAAAAGTTTACGGTCTTGTGGCGCCTCTTTATGATCAGGGGAAGGTGCTGGCCGCGACGATCACGGGGAACAAAGGCCCGGAATACAAGGGCTCGACACTCGCGACAAAGCTCAAGGTGATGGGGATTGAGCTATTCTCGGCGGGCGACTTTAAGGATGAAGGGGAGGGCAAGGAGAGAGTCGCCTATGAGGACCACGCCTTTGGCGTGTACAAAAAGCTTGTGGTCCAGAAGGGACAGATCGTCGGCTGTATTCTTATCGGAGACGCCCGAGACGCGAATCGATTCCTTGAAATGATCCGGAAAGAGGAAAGGATAGGCGACAAAAGAAAAAACCTTTTGTTTGAGGAAGCTCCGGACGTCACCGGCTCCGCGAAGGACGTCATGGCCCTGCCCGATTCGGAAACCATCTGCGGCTGTATCGGCGTTTCAAAAGGCGCGATCGTCGGCGCGATCAAAGACAAAGCTTTAAAGACGCTTTCCGATGTCAAGAAGTGCACGCGCGCGTCGACAGGCTGCGGAACCTGCAGCGGGCTCGTGGAAGGCATTCTCAAGGCGGTTTGCGGCACGGAATTCCAGGAGGAAAAGAAAGACGTTCTCTGCGCCTGCGTGCCGTTCGCCAAAAGCCAGCTTCGAGGCATCATCCGCTCGCAGGAGATCCGGAAAGTTCAGGACGTTCTCGACATTTACGGCAACGGCACGGGCTGTTCCTCCTGCAAACCGGCCTTGAGTTTCCTGGTGGACGAAGTGTGGCTCGGCGATCATGTGGAGGACCGTTCCAAGCGTTACATCAATGACCGCGTGCACGCGAATATCCAAAAGGACGGCACTTTTTCGGTGGTGCCGCGCATGCGCGGAGGGGTCACTTCGCCGGCGGAGCTCCGGAAGATCGCGGATGTCGCGGAAAAATACAAGGTCCCGATGGTGAAGGTCACGGGAAGCCAGCGGCTCGATCTCCTCGGGGTCAAAAAAGAGGACCTTCCCAAGATCTGGGCGGAGCTGGGCATGCCCTCTGGGCACGCGTACGCGAAGGCCGTGCGCATGGTGAAAAGCTGCGTCGGCACGGATTTCTGCCGTTTCGGCACCCAGAACTCTATCGAGACCGGCATCGAGCTTGAACGGATGTTCGAAAATCTCTATACGCCGGCAAAAGTGAAAATGGGTTGTGTCGGTTGCCCGCGGAACTGCGCCGAGGCGACGGTGAAAGACATCGGCCTCGTTGGGATCGAGGGCGGGTGGCAGGTCGTGATCGGCGGCTCGGCGGGAAAATCCGTGAGGGCGGCGGATATTTTATGTACGGTGAAGACGACGGAAGAGGCGCTTGAAGCGGCGGCGCTTTTTTTCCAGTATTATCGTGAAAACGGCGAATATCTGGAAAGGACCTATGATTTTGTGCCGCGTCTGGGGCTTGAGACGATCCGGCGAGAAACCATTCTCGCTTCGGACGAAGTGAAAATGGGACTGCTTGAGCGGCTCAAAAAATCGAAGGAGCGCGCTCAGGAGCCTTGGGCGGTGGAGTCCAAGAAGCCGGTTCACCCGGTTCAGTTTAACGATCTTGTATTACCAAAAGAAATCGAAGCGTTGATTTTGGATTAATCAACGTAGGGGCGACCCGATGGGTCGCCCTTACACAAGGAAAAAAATGCCAACCAAGTGGTTCAAAGTCGCGAAGATAGACGCGATCCCCGTGCAGGAGGGAAGAAGGGTTTACTTCCAGAGCCAGGAATTTGCCCTTTTTAATTTAGGGAACGGGGAGTTCTCGGTCCTCGACGGCCATTGTCCCCATAAGCAGGGCCCTCTTGCCGACGGTATCATCGCCGGCAAGGCTGTTTTTTGTCCCCTTCACAACTGGAAGATCAGTTTGAAAACCGGTTGCGCCATGACCTACGGTCCTGGCCAAGTGAAAACGTATCCGGTCAAGGCTGTCGGAAAAGATATTTATGTCGCCTTTAACAACGGAAAATTGAACGACCCGGAAGAAAGCGCGCCCGAGGTCACTGTGAACGCGGAAGATAATATGAAGATGGCAAATCAATGACCCCGCCAGAGGAAATCTCCCTTATCGATGTGATGGACGCCTACGGCCTTCCCCTGAAAAACAGGGTGAATAAGGAAGGCCGCTACACTCCCGCTCTTATTCCCTCAGAACCTCTCAAAGAAGGCGAGCAGTACCGTTTTCATTTTCGGATGGATCGTTGTGTGGGCTGTCAGTGCTGTGTCGTGGCCTGTAATGAACAAAACAATAATCCCGCGAGCGTTACCTGGCGCCGTGTAGGGGAAATCGAGGGAGGTGTTTATCCCGATACAAAGCGTTTTCATCTTTCCATGGCTTGCAATCACTGCCTGGATCCTTCGTGTCTCACAGGGTGCCCTACGGATGCCTATGAAAAAGATGAAAAGACCGGCGTTGTGAAGCACAAGGCCGAAGAGTGCATTGGCTGTCAGTACTGTACTTGGAATTGCCCGTACGGCGTCCCGCAGTTTAACCCTGAGCGGAATATTGTGACTAAGTGCGATATGTGTCATGTCCGAATAGCGGACGGGATGGCTCCGGCTTGCGTAGCCGCCTGTCCTGAGGAAGCGATCTTGATCGAAAAAGTAGATAGGACCGAATGGCGCGGGAATCATGCCCAGGCGGACGCGCCGGGAATGCCGGATTCCGGGATCACAGTTTCCACGACGCGCATCACACTTCCCAAAGACATGCCTGAGGAGATGCTCCGATTAAACCGCCACAAGGTTGTGCCTGAGCATTCCCACATGTCTCTTATTTTCATGACGGTTTTGACGCAGCTAGCTGCCGGAGGGTTTGTGACCATTGGTTTTGGGGATCTTTTTTCTTATATTTTTGATTTTTTAAAACCCCTACAAAATTTTTTGGCTTTTGGCGCGTTTGGGATGTTGGCGGTAACCGGCATTGCGTTAGGGGCTTCCGTGTTTCATCTTGGGCGCCCTCTCCATGCTTATAAGGCTTTGAGGATGTGGAAGCGTTCCTGGCTCAGTCGGGAGGTCCTATTTTTTACGCTTTTTTCCGTCTTCGGAGCTTCTTATGCGGCCCTGCTCTTAGCGTCCCACTACCTGAATTTCTCGGTTCCTGTGGCGGCGCGGTTTACCTTTGGCGGGACTGTGGCCTTCCTAGGCGTCGCGGGAGTTTACGCCAGCGCCAAGATCTACATGGTCCCGGCGCGGCCCGCGTGGAACACGATCCGAACGCCTCTACGCTTCTTTTTGACCGGGTTTATCCTGGGGCCTCTCTTTAGTTTTGTTGTCTATTCGATTTATATCATGAGTCGCATGCAGGGCCCCATTTCGTTCGCTGATTGCGGCCCTATTTTTGGATTTCTCGCTGTTTCAAGCGGGGCGGCTTTCATGCAGCTTTTGGTGCTCTTCGCGAGGCTTTTTTATCTCGATAGGGACAGGGATATTGAGCTCTACGATTCCGCGATTTTACTCACACGGCGTTTCAGATACCATTTTCTCGTGCGCATTGGACTTCTTACGCTTGGGAGCTTTATTCTGCCTCTTATCTATCTTTTCTATTTCGCCGTTCACGGGAAAGCCTCCGGCACGGATTTGCTGACTCTTTCGGCGGTTTCTTTTGTTATTTCCCTTTTAGGCGAGGGACTGGGGCGTTACCTTTTCTTTGTGACGATTGTGCCGAAAAATATGCCGGGTGGATTTTTTAGCACCAAATAAGGATTGTATGAAAAAAGATTTTTTTAAGGCAATTAAACATCAGCTCGGCATCGATATCGAGATGGGGAAATACGCCTACGGTGTCGATGAGCAGTTTGGCTACATGTCGAAGGCCAAAATTCCCGATCGCTGGGTCCCGACGACCTGCGGCTACTGCTCCGTCGGTTGCGGCATGTTTATCGGAGAAAAAAAGGGGAAACCCGTGAGTGTCCGCGGCAATCCCAACCATCCTGTGAACGAGGGGAGACTTTGTCCCAAAGGGCTTTCCGAACACTACGCGATCACCGCGCCCAACCGCGCGAAATACCCCCTTTTAAAAGTGAATGGCAAATTTCGCCGCATTGATTGGAATTGGGCGATCCGTGAGATGGTGGGCCGTTTTCAAACCATCCAGAACCAGTATGGGCCGGAGGCGGTTGGCGTTATCAGTACGGGCCAGCTTGTGACGGAGGAGTTTTACACGCTTGGCAAGCTTGCGCGGCTCGGATTTGGAATTAAACATTTCGATGGGAACACGACCCTTTGCATGGCGAGTGCCGTAGCCGGCTATAAACGATCCTTTGGAAGCGATGGGCCGCCGGGCTCTTACGAAGATCTTGAAAAAGCGGATCTTGTTTTTTTGATAGGCGCCAACATCGCGGACAATCACCCGATTTTGTGTTATCGGCTTGAGAAGAACCAAAAAAGAATTCTCATCGTCGCCGACCCCCGCGTCACCAAAACGGCGATGATGGCGGATGTTTATCTGCCTTTAAAGTCGCGAACAGATATCGCGCTTTTGAATGGCATGATGCACGTTTTGATCAAGGAAAACAAAATCGACAAGGATTACATCCAAAAACACACGAACGGTTTTGAGGACCTTAAGAAACACGTTGAAAAATTTACGCCGGAGAAGGTCAGTGAGATAACAGGTCTTTCAGTAGACCAAGTGCGGCATACCGCCCTTTTGTATGGCCATGCCAAAGCGCCTTTTATTGGATGGACGATGGGTGTCAATCACAGCACGCAAGGCACCGAGACGGTGAACGCGATTTGTAACCTGGCCCTCATCACGGGTAATGTGGGGAAGGTGGGGGCGTCTCCTTTTTCCATCACGGGTCAGTGCAACGCGATGGGCACGCGCGAGACGGGCTTCACCGCGTCGCTGCCGGGCTACCGGAAGTATGAAGACCCGTCCCATCGGAAGGAGCTGGCCATGCTCTGGGGGGTTAAAGAGGAGATGATCCCCACGGCGCGCGGTTTGGCGTATCCCGATATTATTGAAGGGGTACTGCGCGGAACCATTAAGGGCCTGTGGATCATCGCGACAAACCCATTGGTTTCATTCCCGAATCAAAAATTCCTTTTGGATTGCCTCGACCGGCTCGATTTTCTGGTGGTGCAGGATGGCTATCACCCGATTCCCACGAGCCAGGTCGCGGACCTCGTACTCCCGGCGGCGGTCTGGGGTGAAAAAGAGGGGACCTACACCAACTCCGAACGAACGGTGAGTAAAGTCAACAAGGCCGTCGAGCCGCCGGGCGAAGCAAAGTCTGATTTTGATATTTTCCTGATGCTCGCGAAAGAATTGGGCGTCACAGATCAAATTTATCCGGGTTGGAAGGAACCGAAAGACGCTTTCGAGGAGTGGAAAAAAATATCGCGCGGGCGGCTCTGCGACTACTCAGGTCTCACGTATGAATTGCTGGAAAAACACGGAGGAATCCAGTGGCCCTTCTCGGTGGATTCTCCTCGTAATCCGGAGGAAAACGCGCGGCTTTACGCCGACGGGGTGTTTCAAACCGAAGACGGACGAGCGAAACTTTGGGTGGTTGAGAATAACGCGCCGCCGGAGAGTCCGGATGAGGACTATCCCTTTATGCTCAATACCGGCCGCACCGTTGAGCACTGGCACACACGGACAAAAACAGGGCAGATCCCGCTTTTAAATCGTCTGTCTCCCGAAGCGTGGGTCGAAATGAATCCGCGCGATGCCAAGCAGCTTAAGCTTTATCACGGCGATTATGTACGTGTGGAGTCACGCCGCGGCTCGATCGAGCGCGTCGTCCTGCGTGTGACGGAGACGATCCCTCCGGGTCAGATTTTTATTCCGTTTCACTACGCGGAAGCCAACGCGAATAATCTTACGGTAAGCGACTGCGACCCCTTTTCAAGGGAACCCAACTACAAACAGGCCGCGGTGCGGGTGGGGCGCTCGGAGGTGCCGCTCTTGAAGCGCCCGAAAAAGGAATGGCCGGCCGCGACCGAGGCGGAGTTGAGGAAATGAAATTAAAATCAGAGATCGAGAATTTGTTTCCCGGTTATTTCGCGCTCGTGATGGCAACGGGGATTGTTTCCATCGCCGCTTATCTTTTGGAGATGCGAAATATCGCTTGGGTACTTTTTGGAGTAAACCAAGTCGCTTATGTGCTTCTTTGGGTACTGACGCTGGCCCGTCTCGTAGGCTACTTTCCTCGTGTGTTGCAGGATCTCGCGGATCCGATGCGGGGCCCAGGCTTTCTCACGCTGGTCGCCGGCTCCTGTGTTCTGGGGGTTCAATATTTCGTGTTTAACGCCGATTTTCCAAAGGCCCTTTTTTTGTGGATCCTTGGGATCCTGCTTTGGGGGATCATCCTCTGCGCGTTTTTCACCGCGGCAACATTTTGGCAGATCAAATTGCGGTTCGAAAAAAGCATCCACGGGGGGTGGCTTTTGTTGGTCGTGAGTACGCAGTCTCTCTCAATTCTAGGCGCGCTTCTCTCTTCTGAGCTTCAAAAAGAGTTTTCGGGGCTTCTTTTTTTGTCCCTTGGATTGTATTTGTTAGGAGCGGTGCTGTATCTTTTTTTAATCACGCTCATTTCTTATCGCCTCCTTTTATTAAATCTTGAACCCGAAACCGTGAAGCCGTCTTATTGGATCACGATGGGTGCCGCGGCGATCACGACATTGGCGGGCGCCACGCTCATTCTCAACGCGCAGCCGGGGATCCTTACGGAAGGATTTTGGATTTTCCTTAAAGGTTCCATTGTATTTTTTTGGGCAGTGGGGACTTTATGGATCCCTGTTCTCATAGCTTTGGGCATTTGGCGTCATTTCTATAAAAAATTTCCATTTTCCTATGACCCCCAATACTGGGCGATGGTATTTCCTTTAGGAATGTACACGGTGTGCACGTTTCGACTGGCTCAAGTGATAAATGTGCAATTCTTACTTTTGATACCTCGTTTTTTTATTTATGTCGCTTTGGCAGCATGGCTTGTCATTTTTATAGGGATGGTCATAAATTTGGTAAAGAGTCTCATCAAGGAGCGGATAAGTGGCACAGGAGAATATTCTCGCTGACCCTTGGGGGCGGCGGGTTTCTAATTTAAGAATTTCTCTGACAGACCTTTGCAATTTCCGGTGTGTTTATTGCATGCCGCCCGAGGGTCTGCCCATGCTTATCCCCCCTTCTTCGTACCTTACAAAACAAGAAATTGGCCGTTTCGTAAAAATTATGGGCAGCCTGGGCGTTCACCGGATCCGCCTCACGGGCGGAGAGCCTCTTTTACGCCAAGATATTTTAGATATTGTTCGCGCGCTTAAAGGTGTCGAAACCGTGAAGGACCTTTCGATCACGACCAATGGGAGCCGTTTGGGGCCGATGGTTCATGATTTAAAAGAGGCCGGCCTCGATAGGATCAATATCAGTCTCGATAGCTTGGATCCCAAACGTTTTGAGGAGATCACACTAAGTGATACCTACGCCAAGGTCCTTGGCTCCGTTTTTGAGGCGCTCGAGGCGGGCTTCCCCGTGAAGCTCAACATGGTGGTTTTAAGGGGAATTACCGCGAAGGATATCCTGGATTACGTTCGAATGGCCTTCGAGTATCCGCTCGACGTGAGATTTTTGGAGTTTATGCCTCTATGCGGCACGGGTTGGAGGCCGGACCTTGTATGGCCGATCGAAAAAGTTCGGGCTATTGTCATGGAAAACTTTGATCTGATCGAAGACGACGAGCCGCGCTTGGATAAGCCGGCGCAGACCTTTAAGATCCGAGGCGGGAAGGGAAAAGTGGGTTTCATCGCCTCACTTACGGAATCCTTTTGCGATCAGTGCTCGCGGATCCGTATTTCGGCGGACGGAAAAATTCAGTCGTGTCTCTTTTCAGATTCGCAGGTTTCGGTGAAAAATCTTTTAAGAGACAACGCGCCGGATGAGGATATAGTCCGCGCGGTCCGGCTTGCGGTGAGCTTGAAGCCTCGAGGAAACTGGTTCCGCGACAAGCCGTTTAAATTTGAAGAGGACAAGGATCTGGTGTTCGCGTCGAATCCGATGATCCACAGTATTGGGGGCTGAATGAAATCAATAACAGATAAAGTAACAACTTTGAGGAAAGCAACGGCGACGAGCACGCTTTTGGCGAAGACTGAGACGATCAAACGTCTTCAGGCTAATGACGTGCCTAAGAAAGACATCCTGATCGTAGCGAGGGTGGCGGGGGTGATGGCGGCGAAGAAGACGCCGGATTTGATCCCTTATTGCCACCCTATTCCGATCGATTCGGTGGAGATCGAGTTTGAAGTGCTGGCTGACAGGATCAACATCACGGCATCGGTGGAGGCGATTTGGAAAACGGGGGTGGAGATGGAGGCGCTGACCGCTGCCTCGGCTGCCGCGCTTACAATTTATGATATGTTGAAGCCGATCGACAAAGAAATTGAAATTGTTTCGACAAAACTCTTGTCTAAAAAAGGAGGCAAAACTGATTTTGAACAAAAGTTTCCAAAAAATTTCAAAGCGGCGGTGATCGTGACATCGGACAGCACCTCCAAAGGCACGCGCCAAGACAGTTCGGGAAAAATTATCAAAGAAAGACTTGAGAGTTTTGGGATCTCTCCCAGTTACACCATTCTTCCGGATGATAAGGAAAAGATAGTGGAAGTATTAAATAAACTCTGTGAGGAAAAAGTTCATCTGATCGTCACGACCGGCGGAACGGGTCTTGGCCCAAGAGACGTGACAGTGGAAGCGACGAGGGAAGTGATCGAGCGCGAGATCCCGGGAGTGATGGAAGCGGCAAGAGCCTATGGTCAAGCCAGAACACCTTACGCGATGCTTTCGCGCGGTCTGGCAGGCCAAAAAGGAAATACGCTCATTATTAATTTTCCGGGATCTTCGAAAGGCACCGAGGAAGGTTTGAACGCCCTTTTTCCGTCGATGCTCCATGCTTACGGCATGATGAAGGGCCTCGGACATACTGAACCGAAAGGAGTTTTGAAATGAACGATATGGCTGTCTGGCTCCCGCTCGCGTTTTTTGCCGTGGCTTTTATCTATTCGTCCGTCGGTTTTGCGGGGGGCTCTTCGTACCTGGCGGTCCTTCTTCTGGCAGGTTTTTCTTACGGCGAGATCAAGCCGATCGCGCTTTTTTGCAACCTGGTCGTTTCCAGCGTCGGGTTCTGGAACTTTTACAAGGCCGGCTATTTTGACGCGAAGAAGGTTCTGCCTTTCGCGGCGCTTTCCGTTCCGATGGCGTTTCTCGGTGCCCAAGTGCCGATCGGTAAAGAGGCGTTCACTCTGCTTTTGGGGATTTCGCTCGCTTTGGCGGGCCTGCGGATCCTATATATAAGGAAGGACCGGGGCCAAAGGCGCCCTTTGACCCAAATGAAGGCGTGGGTCTATGGATTGCCGATAGGCGCGCTTGTCGGATTTTTTTCGGGCCTCATAGGGATCGGCGGAGGTATTTTCTTAAGTCCGATCTTGATCTTAATGAGATGGGCAACCGTCAAAGAGGCATCGGCCGCCGCGGCCTTTTTTATTTTCGTAAACTCTCTCTCGGGACTCTTGGGCCGTTTGCCAAGCGGATTTTCATTCGGTCCCGACATCATGGCACTGGGCGCGGCCGCTTTTATGGGCGGGATTTTTGGATCTACCTTGGGTGCGAAGCGGTTTGAGGAAGTATGGCTGCGCCGGGTGCTGGCGGCGCTGACGCTTTTTGTATCCATGAATATGATCGTCAAGGCGCTCTAGCCGTGATCACTTTCGAAGAAGCTCAACGTTTGATCCAGAAGAATGTTCCTGCCGCTAAGGAGGAAAACCTTCCGCTCTTTGAGGCGTTGGGATGCGTGGTGGCCGAGGACATTCTGTCTCCTTTGTCCTTGCCCGTTTTTGACAATTCAGCGATGGACGGTTTCGTGTTGCGGTCGAAGAGCGTTGAAAGCGCCTCGGCGGAAATGCCGGTGCTCCTAAAGATCGGCGGGGCGATCAAAGCGGGAGACGCCGGATCGCTGGAAGTCGGGACGGGTGAAGCGTACCGCATCATGACGGGCGCCTGCGTGCCTTTCGGCGGGGACACGGTCATCCCGGTCGAGAAAGCCATTGTTCAGGGAAACTTCCTTTGTGTGGATCAACCTTGGCCGAGAGGGAAGAACATCCGTTATAAGGGCGAGGAATTGAAAGAAGGACAGATCGCAGTTCCTAAAAATTCCGTCGTGAATCCCGGAACGATCGGATTTTTGTCGGGCCTCGGAAAAAAGGACGTGAAGGTTTTTAAAAAACCAAGGCTCTCCATCATCGCGACCGGCTCGGAACTTGTTTCACCTGGAAGGCCTCTTGGGCCGGGAAAAATTTACGATTCCAATTCTTCGATGATCTACGCGGCGGCGTTGGAAATGGGTCTTTCTCCCGTTCTGGTGAGAAGGCTGGATGACAGCGCCAACCGTATCAAACGCGTCGTGAACCACGCTTTGAAAGAAAGCGAGATCGTGATCCTCATGGGGGGTGTCTCGGTCGGTGATTATGACCACGTGAAGACCATCCTGGCCGAGGCGGGGGTCGAGACGATCTTCTGGAAAGTGAGCCAAAAACCGGGCAAACCGATGTATTTCGGCAAAAAGGGCGATCGGCTGGTCTTCGGGCTCCCAGGGAATCCCGCGAGCGTTTTCACCTGCTTTTATGAGTACGTTTATCCCGCCATCCGACGCTCCATGGGTTTTCAGAACCCGCACCTGCCCTCGGGATTTTTTCCCCTCCGGGAATCCGTGAAAGCGGATCCCGAGAAGGCCACTTTTCTCAAGGCCAGGATCGATCTTTTGAACGGCCCTCCCGAAGTATTGCCGCTGGGCCATCAGGCCTCTCACATGATCTCCTCTCTCTGCCAGGCGAACGCCATTTTGGTGGTGCCGCCTTCGAATAAAGTTTTTGAGAAAGGGGACAAGGGGCTGGTTCACACGCTTCCTTATGTCTGGGAGAGCGGCCGATGAAAGTTAAGGTGTTTTTTTTCGCTCAGCTTCGGGAAGCGTTCGGTGAAGCTGAAACGAGCGTTGTGGTTGAGGAAGGAATGACAGCCGGCAGACTTGCCGGGAGATTGCTTCGCTCAGTCGCCGCGGCGACCTCGCTCGCAATGACAGAGAACGGTGATAGCGGCACGTTCCCTCTTCTCTACGCCGTGAATGAACATTTTGTCGAGCCGGAAGACGTTTTAAAAGACGGCGATACGCTGGCGCTCATGACGCCGGTATCCGGAGGCTAAATGCATATCACCGACGAACCCATCCGCGTATCCGAATTTTTGGCAGCCGCGCCACCGGAGTCCTGCGGGGCGGTCGCGTCCTTTGTGGGAGTCGTGAGAAACCACAATAACGGGAAGGTTGTTTGGAAACTTTACTATGAAAGTTACCGGCCGATGGCCGAAAGGCGGATCGGGGCCATTATTGAGGAAACAAAGAGCCGTTGGCCCGTTGAAGAGATAAAAGTTTTGCACCGCGTGGGGTGGCTGGGGATCGGTGAGGCGGCGATCGCGGTGGCGGTGAGCTCCGCCCACCGGGCCGAGGCCTTCGCCGCCTGCGAGCACGTTGTCGATCAGATCAAGCATACGGTTCCCATCTGGAAGAATGAATTTTTTGAGGACGGGACGAGCGAGTGGGTGTTGTGCGGACACGCGGAGGTCGCTTCGCAATGACAGCCAGGGGCCTCGTTCTCGCCGGAGGAAAGAGCACGCGCTTCGGAACGGATAAAGCCCTCGCGTCTTATCAGGGCGTCCCCTTAGTGGAGAGGGCGGTGAGTCTCCTCGACCAGATGCATTTGCGGCCCGTGGTTGTCACACGCGACGACGCCGATTATTCATTTTTAAGATCGCCGGTTGTGAAAGATAAGTTGCCCGAAAAGGGGCCCTTGGGAGGGCTTTACACCGCGCTGTCCGTTTTTAGCGGGACGGATTTTCTCGTTTTGACTTGCGATATGCCTCTTTTAGATCCGCCGCTTTTATCAGAGCTTTTATCGGCTTACCATGAGCATCGCCTGACGACCGTTTTCCGGATGGGGGACGGGGCAGTGCAGCCCTTTCCGGGTGTTTACACCGCGTCCATTTTTCCATTGGTGAAGGAAAGGCTCTTTCGGGAGGAATTATCGCTCTTGGGATTGCTGGACGCGATCGCCTCGAAGCAAGTGATCGATTGGCAGGGAAAGCCGCATTTTTTTTCGAACGTTAACCGCAAAGAAGACCTGGAAGCGCTCAGTCGATCTTGAAACTGGCGGAGAGAGGAGGATTCGAACCTCCGAAACCTTGCGGTTTACACGCTTTCGAGGCGCGCGCATTCGACCACTCTGCCATCTCTCCAAAAATTTAAGCTGAAGTTTTGATGCCTGAGGCCTGCTCCATCGCGGCCATTTCTTCGGCCAGCGCCGGCCTTATAGAAGGGGGCGTCGCGGCGTCTTTCGGGATATCGAGCGCCTGGCCCTGCTTTAACGTAAAGCTTGTTCCGGAGGCTTTTGCCAGCACTTCCACCGCGCCCGACCGGACCGCGAAGGTGGTGACGGGATTTGCCGCCGTTTGGGTGTCGACCCTGCCCCAGAACTGTGTGCCGCGGACCGCGGCCACCGCCGTGGGGGTTTCCACTTTGAATGTCGAAGCGGGTGACAGCTTTTTTAGATTGAGGATCGCGTTACCGCTCGTAATGTTTAGGTGCATGTTGCGTTTTCCAGCTCTCATCAGAGCGCATTCGCTCGAGGCCAGGAGCCGGCAGCCCGCTACGTCGTTCATCGCCAGGTCCAGCGTGCAATTGGGGCCGGTCTGAATGACGTCCTTTTTCTCGCAGGCCATGCCGGCGCTCACCGGCAGAGACTGCCCGTCCCGAAGGATCGTCGCGCTGCCCTGAAGGTTTGATACAATAGCTTTTCTTCCAGCCGCGCTGACGGCAGCGTTTTGAAACAGCAAAACAAGGCTTAAAAAAATAACCGGTCCTAAATTCTTTTTCATCACAAATCCCCCCCCCCAACATTATGAGAATTTGACGATTATAGCACAGGAAGAATGTGTTGACGATAGCGGTTTGGAGGCATAGAATTACTTGAAATTTTGGTGGTTTTTCCTTCCAAAGGAGCAAAAAAATGGGGTTAAAAATAGGCAGTTTTTTCGGTCTTTTTGCCGCGGCGGTCCTTTTGTCTTCCTTTTCCGCGATGGCGGGAGATGACAATTCCGACAACACGATGGCCAAGGGAGCTTTGGTGGGCGCCGGCACGAACGTCATTGGGGGAGCCGTTTTAGACAGCCTCGACGGTTCAAATCAGCCGCAGTATCAGCAAGTCCAAGTGCAGGGCCCGGACGGCCAGCTTTACTGGCAGCAGGTGCCTGTCCAGCAGGACCCCACGAAGACCATTTTAAAGCGCGCGGTGCAGGGCGCGATCACCGGCGCCGTCGCGGCGGAGTTCGCCAAAGATGATGGCAAAGACGACGGGAGCAAAGACAGCGGTGACGGCGGGGGAATAGGTGAAGTCGTTGAAAAGCTGACCGGTAATGAAGACGAAAACGACGACGATCATGATGACGATGACGACGGCTGGGATAAGTCTAAGCATAAAAAATCCAAAGAAGACCACCGCCCGCCGGGATGGGACCGCGGAAAGAAGACCGGCTGGGGCGGCGGGGACGTTCCTCCCGGACACCAAGATTAAAGTTTTGTGCCCGTAGCTCAACTGGATAGAGTATCTGACTACGGATCAGAGGGTTGCAGGTTCAACTCCTGCCGGGCACATTAATCTTCCTCATTAAAGGTTCATCTACTTCGTTGCATAGTCGTTTGCTTGTGCGACGCTATTCCCATAGCGTCTCCGCGCTCACTCCTATGCGCCTCGTATCTGAACCCTTAATGAGGAAAATTTATTATCTTAAACCCCAGATTTTCTCTTGGTATTCGGCGACCATGCGGTCGGTGTTGAAGAATCCCGCTTCGGAGATCGCGTGGATCATTTTGGTGACCCAGTCCGATCCCGCGTTGAACTTTCCTTTATCGTTCGTGGCGTAATAAAGCCCGACGACTTTTTCCAGCATTTCGTAGAGGCGCGCCGAGTCCTCCATCAGGCGCAGATTGTGCTCCTCGCCGATCTCCTGCGTATGATGCTCCCACCCGAAGATCCAGCCGATGTTCTTGTCCGCCGCCTCGACGACCCATCCGTCGAGCGTCGAAAGCTGTAAGACGCCGTTCAGGATCGCTTTCATGCCGCTCGTCCCCGACGCTTCGAAGGGAGGGAGGGGATTGTTGAGCCACACGTCGACGCTTCCCGCTAGAAGCTTTCCGAAATAGGTGTCGTAATTCTCAAGCATGAGGACGCGCAGCGTGTCCCGGTGGATTTCGAGAGAGTCGATCGCCGTGAGCATGTCATTCACATGCGTGAAGCCGAGGTCGTCCTTCGGATGGGCTTTTCCGGCGAGGATGATCTGAATGGGACCGATCCGTTTGGTGAGTTCCACGAGCCGGGCGATGTCCTGCAGGATGAGGCTCGGCCGTTTGTAAGCCGCGATGCGCCGCGCCCAACAGATCGTGAACACGTCCGGCTCGATCCGCCAGGGTTTCAGAAGCGCGCATAATTTTTTCTTGTTCTCCTGATGCGCGTTCCACAGATCCGTCCGGAACGAGGCGTTGTCCTTGAGCGACAGCGCGTTCTTGAGGCGCGTCGGGTGTTTGCGCCAGTCGCCGAACTCATGGCCGTATTTGTCAAAAAGCCGCTCGATCGGCTCAGATACCCAGGTATGCGTGTGGATGCCATTCGTAATGGCCTGGATCTTGTCACGAAATTGGGGGAATTGGGCACGCGTCACTTCGCCGTGTTTCTGCGCTACGGCGTTGACGTGCGCGCTCATGCTCATCGCGTGCTGGGTGAGATTGATGAGGTCCGCGTTGTCAGGGTCCTGGCCGTATTTTTTGAGGAGGCTCATTTCCTCATCCGGGAGGATCTCCTGCAGGGCTTTTTTGTAAAAACGGTCATGTCCCGCGGCGACCGGCGTGTGGCAAGTGTAGGCGAAACGGTTTTTCAGCGCGCCTATTTCAGCCTCCGGCGTCATTTTTGCTTTCTCGGTGAAGGCGAGCGCCGCGTGCCCCTCGTTGAGGTGGTAGACGTCTATCTTGTAGCCCAGCGCCTCGAGCGCTT
>CAZBAY010000002.1:0-9558 GCA_964489945.1 uncultured Planctomycetia bacterium | reverse complement strand
CAAGGCGAAGGCGATCTGGGTGGATTTTGAGGCCGGCAAAGAGATCACGTTGAAGAAGGGCGACAAGCTCCGTATCCAGTATTTCATGAGGGACGGTGAGAAGCTCGGCCTTCAACTCGTTCCCGTCGGCGCCGATGAACGCTTCTTCCAGGCGATGCAGGTCCTCAAGGCCGAAGCGGGCCAGGATAAGACGGTTGAATTCACGGTCCCCGACGAGATCAAGGTAAAACGGATCGCTCTGCAGTACGGCGAGCAGGCCTACAACGTGAAGCTCAATTCTGAAAAAACAATCCTCTCCGTCGACAAAATTTTAAGATCCGGCGCGCGGATGGCGGCGGTAAAAGCGGGGGTCACCAAGCACAACCTCATTCCGGAGATCCGGAACGCGGAGGTGGATCCCACGATCACGGACGATCTGGAAGCCGTGGATGGCAAAGTTTACGTGAAGAGTGAGGAAGTGCGCCAGCAATTCGAGTACATGACGCCGGCCCATCAAACCCGGGTGTATCTCTTCAAGGCGAAGCATTTCCTGAGGTTGGCTTTCGTATGGCCGTTCACCGCCGCGTATGCCAAGCTCACCGGCAAGGGCGATCTCCGGTTCATCGACAGGCATTATCTGCCGGGCGGTTATCTCCAGAAAGACATCAAGAACCTTTATCCTTACCGAAATTATAAGAGCGACGAGATCGAATATTGGATCCAAACGGACCGGGAAGACGCGTCGCGTTATAGCCGTGTCCATGTCAGGGAATTCTGGTGGGAGAACGCGCTTGTGACCTATCAGGATGCCGATCGGAAAGAGCTTGTGCAGGAGCTGGAAGCCGGCTATGAGGCCTACCTCTTGCGGCTGGATGCGCTCTTCAACCCCAATCATGGCGTACGTGACTACCTCACGCTTCACGAGATCCTTGGTAGAGTGGCAGACATCCGCGCGAAACACTTCCCGAGCGTTATGCGGGCGCAGGACATCGAAGCCCGGAACCGGAACCGCGACACCAACGCCAAAAATCCGCAGGTCCTCAAAAATTTCCCGGCCGATTCATTCGAACAGGGCCTGGCGAACCTTCAGCATCTGAACTTCCTTTCCCGCGACCCCCATTACCCGCGTTTCTTGGAGACGGAAGCGAAAGAGAAGATGGCCCAGCTTGCCCCCTACAGCCTGACAATGGACGACACCGCGGATTTCCGCCGGGATGTTCTGGACAAACCCGGGCATCATCTTCATGCGCTCGGCGAGGGACGGACGGTCGGCGAGGAAATGCGGCTTTTCGGCGCACAGGTGGCGGACGGCTGGGCGAAGAAGCTTACCGGAAAAACTTTGAGTGATCTTACGGAAGATGAGCTCGCCGGCTTGAAGGACAAAATTTCTATCACGTTTATCGTGAAGACGAACCGGATCCGCGAGGACGCGGCTCAGGAAGATGTCGATCATGCGCTCAGCCTCAGGGAGTACGCGGATGTCGAGCGGCTCAGGCAGGCGGGGATCCTCAAGATCATCACGACGGGATCCGGCACGCCGGGCATCAATCTGAACGAAGCCAGCTCCGCGCTTTCGAAGGCGCTGATGCGTGTCCGGGACGGGCAGGCGACGCTCAGCGTTTTCGGGGAAAACAATCTCCTCACGATGCAGCGGGCGCTCTTCCCGCTTTACGCGTTCGGCGTCGCGCGCCAGAACGACACTCAGCGCTTCACCGGCCTCTTCTGGGACGAAGAGGAAAGGCCGATCCCGCACCTTTACACGCTTTACGTACCGGCGAAGGTCTCCGTAGCGGTTGATTATCATGGGGCCGCCGCGCCTGTCCGCCAGACCGCCTATCAGTTCTGGAACGCCAAGAGCAAAGCCCCCGCGGGCCAGATCAATTGGGAGAGGGCCTCCTCGCGCCTCGACGCGACGGGCGAAACATTCGTGGAGAACTTCGCGCCGGCCGTTTACCTGGAATTTCCCACGGACCTCGACGGCCGGACGATCGACCTCCGGGCGGAATATGAGGAGAGGATCAAAGCCGGCGATACGCGGTTCCCGACGCTCGAGGACTACGCTTATTACCGCAACACGAAGATCAAGGACGAGTTGGCGAAGAAAAAAGTCGAATCGGTACACGGCGCGGACTATTTTTCAGAATCTTTTGAGTTAAGGCCCGTGGTTTCCGCCGAGAATCAGCGGTCGTTCGTCGCGCCGGTAAAGGCGATCAAGCCGCTGGGGCCGGTCACAAAAGTGAACGGCTATGTGGTCCCGATCGATCCCGAACAGGAAAGCGTAGTTGCTCCGGTCCGCGCGAAGGATGTTCCGCTTGCTTACACGCAGACGGACCGGAAGATCATCGCGCCGAGCGTTCTTGTAAAGAACGAGGACGTAGCGCGTCGCGAGCCGGATTTCATCAATAACCTTGCTTTTGATTTTACCCGCAACCGCGCCGTTCATTACGCCGCGATCCGCCGCGAGGACCGCCGTCCGGAAGAACAATTCGACACGGCCAATACGCTTTTGGACGCGTACAAGTTCCCGGGGCAGGCCCAGGCGACGGCGCCGCTCTACAACAAAGCCTTCTTCGGCATAGACGAGGGGGGCCGGTTCGTCGCGGGCCGTTACGCGATGAGTGGCGGCGAGATCCAGTTTGAGCAGGGGAACGCGCTCACGTGGAAGGCGGAGGACGTGATCCGGGACGCTCAGACCGTCTACACGGACAAGAGGATCGCGGTGATCACGCCGATGGCCAGCCCCAATTACGTGGCGCCGGGAGAGGACTTTGAGGAATATAAACGGGAAGTCGGCGCCGGCAGGATCAATGTGATCGTCGTTGATAACAAGATCACCGGTGTGTTCGACGGCGACGTGCTGTTACCGTCTCTGGGCTATGTTGTGTCGCTGAGCAAAAAAGACGTCCGACTCAACCGGATCAACGGTGAGTCGTTCCTCGAGACCGCCGACGGAAAACAGCGTTTCCTGAAACTCGACAAGAGGGATATTCCCGGGGCGAAGCACGTTTCTTACGGTGTTTCCATCCAGCCTTCCTTTAGGTACGACGGGCCCAAGGGCATTGATCCCGAAACGTGGGCGAAGATGAAATGGTTCGTCGGCGGCGTCGCGGCGGTCTTTTTGAATGGCGAGAATTTAATGGAAACACCCAGCAAGGCGATCACCAATTTTGACGAGGAAGGGTGGCACCGGGTGCTTTCGATGCAGACGCAGGACAATCAGGTCCAGCGTTGGGACCGCGTGTCGAGGCAGATCGTCGGCGTTACCATGCCTACCGACAGTTACCCCCACGGGAGATTCTTTGAGTTCACGTTCGGCGGCCGCACGCATGAGAGCGCCGGCGTGACGTTCGCGGAAGCGGCTGAGATCATTAAGGCGAAGGTCGGCGCGCCTCTTTTCGCGGTCGCGCTTGACCAGGGTTCCTCGGCGAGCGTCGGGATCGTTGAGGAAGGAAAATACCACGAGCTCAACCAGCGCGCCCCCGGGCTTTTTAACTCGACGGGCCGCGAGCGGAGCAACGCCTCCTATCTCGTCACACATATCGCGAAACCCGAGCGTGTTTCAGGCGCGCGGATCGCGGCGACGCCCTCCAAGGTGATTTTGGCCGTCCATATGCCGGAGGGGGAGACTGAGGAGACATTCACCCCGAAATTTGCCGACTTCCAACAGAAGGCGCTAAAGGTCATAGGCAAAGAAAGTTTCGATGAGAACCGTTTTGAGGTCCGCTTCTTTAAAGGTTCTATCAGCCGTGAAGCGATCGTGGAGGTGACAAAGAGCAGGAATACCCTGGTGCTCGACCAGTCCCTCTTCGGGAAAGATGAGCAGGAAATTCTCAACGATGTCGGTGTGGCCTATGCGGTGACGCTGAGCAGCCTGGACGCGAGAGCGTTCACGCTGACACTTCCCTTTATCGATCGCTTGACGACCGGCAGGATCGATGAGCTGAACGAAGCCGAGCTGGGGGCGGTTCTCTCCGTTATCAGCGCGCATCTGGCCGATATCACGCCCGAAAGCAGGGTCAAGATCCTCCGGACATCGCTCGGGCCCGTTTTGGACTTCGGCGGCATCATTGTCGCAAACGGCGACCGGTTCGTTCCCGACGTGAAGAATGAGCTCGACCGCCTGATGTTCAATGCCGCGATCTCGAGAAACGCCGAGGACCGCGCCCAAGCCGCCGGGAATTTGAATAAATTCATTAAAGGCCTTCTGGACCATCTGGCTCTGCGCCTGGACATTTCAGACAAAACCGCCGTGACCTCGACGCTGCAGTCGCTCGCGGCCACGTTGTCTTCGTCCCAGCTTTTGAGGCTCCTCAAAGTCGACCCCAGCTACCGCGACGAGTCGTTGGCGAATATTCTCGCCGAACCCGCTCCGTTGGGGGAGAAGGCTAAAACGATCCTGATCAGCGACAACGTTTTCCTGCAAGACGCCGAGGGTGTCGCGATGGGCGCCCGCATGGCGGCGCTGAAGCGCCGCGCTCCCGGCCAGTTCCGGTTCGTGCTCCACGTGGACGATGAGGAATACGCGGCCATGGACGCGAAGGACGCCCGCGCACGGTATCTGGCGGCCCACAAGGCGGCTTCCGTCGTGGACGACATTATTTTTGACGCGAAGACACGCGATGTGGCGCGGCTCCAGGCTATTTATGCCGATCAGCTGGGAGAGAAATTCATCCTGCTGACCGATGAAGGCAGCGGATTCGAACTTGGCAACGTGGACCGTTCGGAAGGCAAGACGGCTTATCTTGTGAACCTGTCAACCGACGCCGATTCCACGATGGGTGTCCTTGAATTCGGAGCGGGTTATCTTCTGAAGCCGGGACAGTTCCTGCCCAATTATGTGAAAGTCAGGATCGACGGCGCTCTGATGTATCTGCGCCGTGTCGCGCCTGAGGAGTACCTGAAAGTGCTCAGAGAGATCAAGGAGACGATCGCGGCCATCGGTGCCGCCGCGTAATTTTTGAAAAAGTTTTGACTGCGTTCCGCGAATCAAACGCTATCACAGCGATTGGCTCCTGGCCAAGCTCATAGCGTGAACCGATCCCAGCAGACTCCGGGGCGCAGTCAACTAGTTTAGCGAGACTAACAACCCCGCCCTTTTGGGCAAAGGATTCAAAAGAGCGGGGTTTTTCGCAATTACTTCTTACAGAATAAGACAAGAGATGTCAAAAACGATCCTAAAAAAAATAGCTGTCCTGTTATTACTTTCTTTCGCGCTGCAGGAAGTCTCCTACGCCCAGGGCGGCGGCTCGCTCAAAGGGCCCGTTTCCGCCAAAGAGATCCGTCTGCCGGGCTCATTGGGCATCATCCAGGAAGCGCATTCGCGTCCCTCTCAAGAGACGATCCTGCATATCCAGGACGCCCACGATTCGCTCGAAGCTCAAAAAAAGATCACTGAGATCCTCAACGTCCTGGCGGACGATTATGAAGTGAGATCCTTCGCGCTCGAGGGTTCCAGCGGCGCGATCGATCCGCTCCTTTTCAAGACGTATCCCGACGCGGCTGCGGCCAGAGCGTCCGCCGAAAAGCTGGTGAGCGAAGGCGTGCTCAACGCCGGAGAACTTTTTGCCGTGACTTCCGAGAAACCGGTCGCCGTGTACGGCGTCGAGGACCGGACGCTTTACCGGGAAAATCTCAAGGCGTTCAAGGATCTTTTGAAGAACAAGGAGCTCATCGCGAAAGACCTGAATGGCCTGGCGAAAACGCTCGAGGTCCTGGCGGACCGGGTGTATGGGGAGACAGTGAAGACGCTCCGGCGGACGCTCCGGAATGATGAAAGTGCCGGCTTCACCAAAAAATGGGAGACGCTCAAGCATTTTGCCGAGGCGAAAAAAGTCCCGCTGGACACACCGAACTTAAAACTTCTTTCAAGCGTCGCGGAAAGGGAGAAGGGGATCCATTTCGAGAAGGCCAACGACGAGCGCCGCGGGCTCTTGTCGCTTTTCCAGGAGCGCCTGAAGGGCGAAGCGCTTGAGAAGATCTTCACGGCGTCGTTGAATTACAAAGCTGGAAAGATCACCGATTCCGGGTTTCACGTTTTTCTGCGCGAAGCCGCCTCCCGGCACGCGATCGCGTTCGCCGACTACCCGAACCTGGAACGCTACACTCAATATCTCGAGCTTTTTGATCAGGTGGACCTGGGGCGGGTCATTCAGGAGATCGAAACGGCAAAAGAGGCGGTCGAAACGGCTTATTATGTTTCCGAGGACGAAAGGGCGCTGAGCCGCCTTGAAAAAGACCTCCTGGCCCTGTCGAACGTCGTGTCGGGGACCGCCTCCTCGAAGGAGTTTGGCCATTTCGAGTCCGCCCGCGGCGACCGAGAGATCTCAGAGGCCCTTCTCCGCCTGGCCCAAAAATATCACGTGCCGCTCTATGGCGGTTTAAAACTCGACCGTGTGTTTGCTGCGCTGCCAAAGGCCAAACGTTTTTACGATCTCGCGAAAAAAAGAGACGAAGCCCTCATCAAAAATACGCTCAAGAAAATGCGCGCGCGCGGAGAACGCGTCGCGGCGCTTGTCACGGGAGGATTTCACACGCAGGGCATCTCCGGGATCCTGAAAAATGAGAACCTTTCACACCTGGTCGTCCTGCCGAAGATCACCGATGCCGGCGCCAAACGCCCTTATCTGACGATCCTGACCCGGAAGCGCGGCGAGATCGAAAAAGCCTTCGCTTCCGAGTCGAGCCGCTACCGGATCACGCTCGGTACGCTGTTGGACGCGGGCCGCGCGAACCCTTATATTTCTTCCGCGGTCATCCGCGGGATACTGTCTCCTTTCGTGGAAGACCTGAGGAAAAAAGGCGATGTCGAAAAGGGCATTCACCTTTGGATGTCCGCCTACCGGGACGCTTACCAGGGGGATCCGGTAAAAAACTATCATCTTCATCCTGAAAAGATCGAAGCGTTTCTTCAGGAAATGACGGGAACGGCCGCGCTACAGCCGGCGGGTGCGCGTTTGGCCGTCAAAACACCCGCTTCTATCACAAATTTTATCGATCCCGTGACGAAAAAAAGCGCCGGCTTCGCGTATATCGCGCCTATCGGCACCGGCGCGGGGAAGCACGTCGACCAAGCCATCAGCGATTTCGAAGAAATGGCGTTCCAATTCCCGCGCGTGCTGGATAAAGCCAAAAGTGAGCGGAAACCGGTAGTACTGGTCGTTTCCGACGAGCTGTCCGGCTATGGCCCTCTGCACGAAAACGCCCCCTGGGTGGAAGGGCATCGCGTCGCGCTGGCCTGGGCCAGCACCTATTTCCGTTTTGACAATGCCGGTGAGACGGATGTCCGGATCCTGCAAGTCCCCCGTGAAATGTTAGAGGAGGACAAGAGGAGGGATCTTGAGACCGCGGCGCAAGCGCTTCTCTTCCGGAAGATCGAGAACCGCCCGCTTGAGGCCTCCGGGCCGAAAGAACGACTCGAAGCAATGAAACGAAGGATCTTTTCGCTGCGGGACGTGTCAGGTTCGGGAAGCGTGGAAGCCGAACGGCCTTTCATGATCGAACGGTGGGCGATAGGCCAGTTCGCGCCTTCGAGTCACACGGATGCCGAGGTCCCCGCATTGAAGCCCAACCTTCCAGAGCTCATTCCCGGGCAGAAAAGATATCTGGTGACGGGTGGATCCGGCTTTTTGGGGAGTCATCTGGTCGAACAGCTTCTGGCCCGAGGGGATCAAGTCATCGTCCTCGACAACAACATCAGCGGATCCGACAAAAACCTTTCGGGACTTTCGAACCTCTCTCAGCTGGATCATCGCCGCGTGGACGTCACGCGCGAATTCGACATTGAAGGAAGGCTGGACGGCGTGATCCATATGGCGTCGTTGGCGAGCCCTAAATTTTATTATGAAAAACCGGTCGAGACGCTGAGTTCAGGCCTCTGGGGGACCCTCTGGACGCTGAAGCTCGCCGCGCGGAAAAAAGCGCGCTACCTTTTTTCCTCGACATCGGAGGTGTACGGCGACCCTCAAGTGAGCCCTCAGCCTGAAACTTATCCGGGCCATGTCAGCCCCATCGGCATGCGTTCGCAGTATGACGAGGGCAAACGCGGGGCCGAGACCCTCATTCATTTGTATTTCAAAAAACACAAGATCGATGCCCGTATCGCCAGGATCTTCAACACCTACGGTCCGCGGATGCGGGGGGATGACGGGCGCGTCGTGCCGAATTTCATTCTGGCGGCGCTGGAGAAAAAACCCATCCGGCTTTTCGGCGGCGGCCGGCAAACGAGAAGTTTCGGCTATGTCTCGGATACGATCGGAGGGTTTTTGTCCCTTCTTCTCACTGACCGCGTCGGACCTGAGACACCCATCCACGAAAGAGTATTCAATATCGGCAGCACCGACGAGATGAGCGTTCTCGAGCTCGCCCAGGCCGTCAATCAGCTCGCAAAGAAACATCTGGGGCGGCAGGCCTCCATTGTCATCGAAGGTCAACCTGATCCGGACGATCCTTTCCGCCGCCAGCCGGACATCCGCCGCGCCCGCGAGGTCCTCGGATTCGAGCCGAAGGTCACGCTCTCCGAAGGGCTTGAGCAGACATTCCTTTATTTCATGAAGGAGCATTCCACGCCGGCCAAGGTCATTCTTGACCGTCTTTTGGAAGTTCGCGAAGCGAGGCTCGAGGCGGCCCTTAACTTCCTGGACAGTGTGCCGGCGAAGATCACGATCGGGGTCCGCTCGGAAATGCTCGATATCTTAAGAGCTGACCGCGCGAAGTTCACCGAATACCGGAGCGCGCTGGAACGGGTCCAGGCAGTTTTTAATGACGGTTTGTCTCGGGAAAAAAGGTCGCAACTGCTCGCTGCAGTCGTTCCGGCCGCGGCAAGCACGCGCAGCAACATTCTGCGGGCTCTGCAGAGCGCCATCCGGGAGGTCGGGTTCCTCCGGGACGCTTCGACAACCTCGGGCGAGGGCGCGCGTATGGGGGGATCGGTCGCCGACCTGCGCCTGGAACTGAAAGGACTGCTGAAGGACGAAGAAGGCAGGCCGCTGTCGCTGGAGCAGCTAGAAAAAGATGTCCGCGCACTTTTTGTGGAAGAGCTCAAAAAGGGAGGGGTCATTGTCGGCGTCAGCCTTCTCGCGATGGGCCTCTTTGAGCTTGTGTGGCCGGGGTCATTCCTTGTCAAAGCGTCCTTTCCGGCCGGGGTCATGATAGCCGTCTTCAATGTCCTTTGGAAATCGAAAGGCTCTGACGAGCGGTTGGGGAAACTCAAGAACACCGAGTGGAGCCTGAAGAAAAGAATATATGAGCGCTTTGCCGGTGAGAGCGATTTCAACGGATCGGCTTCCGGCCTTGTGCGCGCGGCGGTCAAAAAAGTAAAACAGACCGCCGCTCCTTCACTGTTGGAAAGCTTATCGGTGCGTGAGGAGGCCTTACTGTCAAAGGTGGCCAAGTTCGACGAGACGAGCCAGTACATGGATTCACCCCTCTTCCAGAAGGGGAGCTACGAAGATACCCATACCGCACGCCGGGAAGCGGTTCTCGTCTTGGAGAAGTTCCTGTTCGACGCCGCCCAATTCGTCGAGTCGGAAGGAAAAGACGAAGCCATGGCCCGTGCCGAGGCCTTGGCCCTGCGCACCCTGG
>CAZBAY010000001.1:0-3076 GCA_964489945.1 uncultured Planctomycetia bacterium | reverse complement strand
TCGATGACGATCTTCTCGCCCGCCTTGCCGAAAACTTTTTTTACCATGTCTTTATGGATCGCTTCCATCGCTTTGGGCATCGACGTCACCACGGCCACGCCCTTGCCTCCGGCCAGACCGTCGACCTTGATCACGATGGGAACGCCTTTTTTGGCGACATAATCCATCGCCTTTTCCGACGAGGTGAACACCTCGAATTCCGCCGTCGGAATGGAGAGCTTCCGCATCATTTCCTTCGCGAAGGCCTTCGAACCCTCAAGCTGGGCGCCGAATTTCGTGGGCCCGAAAATCTTGATGCCTTCTTTTTGGAAACGGTCGACGATCCCTTCCGTGAGAGGCGCTTCGGGGCCGACGACGACGAGCCCGATGCCTTCTTTTTTACAAAATTTGAGGAACCCCTCCTGGTCTTTCACGGGAATATCCACGAGCTGGGCGACGTCCTCCATGCCGGCGTTGCCCGGCGCCACATAGAGCTTCGTGAGCTTGGGGCTCTGCGACAATTTCCAGCAAATGGCGTGCTCGCGCCCGCCGCTACCTATAACTAAAACTTTCATTGGATCGACACTCCCTTTCCTTTAATGATCTCGCCGACGATCCAGGCGCGTTCCTTGAATTTGGCCAGATGCGAAATGACTTTCAGCGCCCTTTCTTTCGGCGTCACGAGGATCATGCCGATCCCCATGTTGAACGTGCGGTACATCTCCCCGTCCTGCGCCTTCCCGGCTTCCTTGATCCAGCGGAACACACGCGGCACCGGCCAGCTGCCCATGTGGATCTTCGCGCCGCAGCCTTCCGGCAGGACGCGCGGAATGTTGTCGAAAAATCCGCCGCCCGTGATGTGCGCGAGCGCTAGAACGGGTTCTTTCTTAATGAGCGAAAGCACCGGCTTCACGTAGATCCGCGTAGGCTTCAGGACCTCCTCGGCGTGCTGCAGAATGAAATCCTTTTTCAAAACTTTCCGCACGTAAGAAAAACCGTTCGAATGAACGCCGCTCGACGCGATGCCGATGATGACGTTGCCGGGCTGCACTTTCTTGCCGTCGATGATCTCGCTCTCGTCCGCCACACCGACGCAGAAGCCCGCCAGGTCAAAATCGCCGTTGGCGTAAAGCCCGGGCATCTCGGCCGTCTCGCCGCCGATAAGCGCACAGCCGGCGTCCTTGCAGCCCTTCGCGATGCCCTTGATCACTTCGCGCATCATCTTGTTGTTCAGCTTTCCGATCGCGAAATAATCGAGAAAAAACAAGGGCTCCGCGCCCAAAGTCAAAATATCGTTCACGCTCATCGCGACGAGGTCCACGCCCAGGCCCTCAAAACGGCCGGCGAGCGTCGCGACCTTGAGCTTTGTGCCCACGCCGTCGGTGGAGCTGACGAGGATCGGCCGTTTGAATTTTCTTTTCGGCAGGCGGCACAGCGCGCCGAATCCCCCGATCCCCGCGACCACTTCCGGGCGGCGCGTCATGCGTGCCAGGGGCTTGATCGACTCCACAAAACTCTCGGCCTTGTCGATGTCGACGCCGCTCTGCTTATACGAGACGCTTTTCATTGGCATTTCGCAGAGTGTTTTTCCGCGTGGAATTTGTCGATCCCTTTGAACGACACAGGATAATTTCCAGTCCAGCAGGCCGTGCAGTAATTTTCCTTCGGAAAACTGACGGAGCTCAACATTCCCTCGAGCGACAGGTAACCGATCGAGTCGCATTCGAGGTATTTGCGGATCTCGTCCGTCGAATATTTGTTCGCGAGGAGCTCTTCGCGCGTGGGAAAATCGATCCCGTACGCGCAGGGGAATTTGTGCGGCGGACAGCTGATCCGCAAATGCACTTCTTTCGCGCCAGCCTGGCGGAGGTTCCGCACGCGGACCTTGGACGTCGTCCCGCGGACGATCGAGTCGTCCACGACAATGACCCGTTTTCCTTTCAGCACCTCTTTGATGAAATTGAACTTCACGCGCGCCTTGAAATCGCGGATGCCCTGGTTGGGCTGAATAAAAGTCCGTCCCACGTAGTGATTGCGGATAATGCCGTACTCGAACGGGATCCCCGACTCTTGTGAAAATCCGAGCGCGGCGGAATTGCCTGAATCCGGCACCGGAATGACGATGTCCGCATCCACCGGGTACTCGATCGCAAGCTGGCGTCCGAGCTTCACGCGCACGAGGTGCACGCTCTCACCAAAGATCTTTGAATCGGGGCGCGCAAAGTACACGTGCTCAAAAATGCACTGGGCAAAGGGTTTTTTCTCTTCGACCGGAATGCGCTCCGACCGGATGCCTTTCGAAGAAATGAATACGATCTCGCCGGGCTCGATCTCCCGAACGGGCTGGGCTTCCATCATGTCGAACGCGCAGGTTTCGGAGGCCACCACGTAGGCATTGTCCTTTTTCCCGAGCCAGAGCGGCCTGAACCCCTGCGGATCGCGCGCGGCGATCAAGAGCTGATGCGTCAGAAAAACGAGTGAATAAGCGCCTTTGACGCGGGAGAGCGCTTCGATGACGCCTTCCTCCACATTCCGGTACGCGGGCTTGGCCATCAGATGGATGATGATCTCGCTGTCCGTCGTCGTCTGAAAAATGGAGCCGTATGCTTCGAGTTCCGAGCGTAAAATGTCGGCATTCACGATATTTCCGTTGTGGCCGATCGCGACCTCGCCGCGGGAATAATCCACAAGGATAGGCTGGGCGTTCTTGATATTGCTCGAACCCGTTGTCGAATAACGCACATGCCCGATCGCCCGGTCGCCGGTGAGCTTCGGGAGCTGAGTTTCGTCAAAAATTTCCTGCACATGGCCCATGCCCTTGTGAAAGGTCATCTTCTGGCCGTCCGAGGCCACGATGCCGGCGGATTCCTCGCCCCGGTGCTGGAGGGCGTAGAGCCCCAGGTAGGTCAAATAGGCCGCGTCCTTATGACCAAATACCCCGAAAACCCCGCATTTGTCTTTCAATTCGTCTAACATTTTCTCAACTCTTCGATCCAGTGGTGCGCGTGTTTGGCCATGCCTTCTCTCCCCACGGCTTCCTTTAATATGACCCCCAATTTAGCTTGCCATGTAGAAAGTTCCTGTTCAAGCTGTCCCA